>JAZFVB010000307.1:0-4044 GCA_036447515.1 Nitrospinota bacterium | reverse complement strand
AAAGAAAAGCGGCGACGACAAAACCACCAAGGTGGTAAGCTTTACCGCCGATCTATCAAAGCTGGAGGTTACCAAACCGCATACGGTCCGCGATGCGGAAAACCTCTTTCAGTCGTTATGGACGGCGCTCATCGGCGGTGTAAAAGAGACCGATTTCCTGATGGGAGTTGCGGGTTACTTTGTGGCGCTCTTCATCGCGGTCTCGATCTGGGGCAGAAGCGGCTCGTATAACAACTGCCGCCTCTGTGGCACGCCGTACCTTCCACCGTTCACCGTCGGCGGCAAGGAAGTGGTCAAATGCAACCAGTGTCTTGTGTTGTCCGCCTCGAAAAAGAAGCAGCTTTCCGCCGCCAAAAGGAACAGGAAACTGGCGCAGATAAAAGCATATCATTACGGCTTAGAGGTTAACACCGGCAGGCTTAATACCGTTTTCCCGGGGTTGGGAAGCGTATATAACGGGTCCTATTTAAGCGGCGCGATACTTATAGGAATTACATCGTTTTTCATTGTAAAGCTGGTTTATGTTGTCGGCCCCATGGCCGTGGGCTACAGGCCGGACTTTTCGGGAAACATCTACTCGTACGCCGCATGGGGCGCGGCTTTTATCGTCTTTTACCTGTTCAGCCTTCTCCTTACGAGAAGGGAGGCATAAATGGCTTTACAGGGAAACCTTAAAGACTTCGCCATTACCAACATCCTTCCGATGATAAAGATGGAGAGCAAAACGGGCTCGCTGGAGGTTAAGTTCAAGAATGATTACGTACGCATAGTCTTCCTTGAAGGCCAGATAGTCTACGGCGAAACGGTGGCGGAAAGGGACGCAAAGCGCGTGCGTGATACGCTTTTGGCTAACAGGCTTATGTCCCAG
Source organism: Nitrospinota bacterium (assembly GCA_036447515.1). GTDB lineage: Bacteria > Nitrospinota_A > UBA7883 > JACRGQ01 > JACRGQ01 > JAZFVB01. The sequence continues at coordinate 3,176 of JAZFVB010000307.1, read as the reverse complement.
GAGGGATGGGGGCAACTGCAGAAACAGCACTCGGACACGCTCGACTCCATGTGGAACGTCCTTGTAACTATGGTTTCGCCCGATACCACAAAAAGGCTTTTGCGCAGGCAAGTAACCGATGCGGTCTTTGAACTTATGCGGTTCCAGAAAGGCGTTTATAAGTTCGCCGCGGCCAAGCAGGTGGAATATCCGGAAAAACTCATAACACCCATGGATGTCGACTTCCTGCTGATGGAAGGCGCCAGAATAACCGATGAACTTTCAATGGTGGAAAAAAGACTGCCGCCAAAGACCACCTTCCTGCGAAAAGCTATTCTAAGCGAAGAGTCTCCGGACGAATCGGTCCAAATGGACGCTAGCCAGAGAGAGTTTGCCGAAAGCCTGGAACTGGAAATACTTAAAGAAAGGGGCGTCTCCGTTTCCGAAGCGGAAAGGAGCGTACTTTCAATTATCCACGAATACCGCAGAGTCGGCGAACTTCTGGATATGGCGGACCTTTCATATTTCGATGCCTGCGCGGCAATTGTCTCGCTTCTAAAAAAGCAGGTCCTTACGCCCGTAAGCCGCAAAAAAGTCGTGGCGGCAAAGAGCGCAACGGCAAAATCCGGCGCGGTATTCGGCTATGTCCTGATCCTTGCCGCCGTGGCCCTGGTCGCCCTTGCGGGCCAGTACCGCTTCAACAATTTTCCGGGACAGATAGCCGATGCCGAAAAGGCCGTGGAGAGCCTGCTGGCTCAAGGCGTAAAAGCTGAACTGAAAAATATATTCTACGGGCTGAAGGTTTATTCTTATCAGGCTGGAAAGCAGGCCGATACGCTTCGGGACTTGGTCAGTGCGGGCATAATCGAGCAAAAGAACCTTACGGACCCTTGGGGACGGCCCTACGAGTACGCGACCAATGAAAACGGATTTGCGCTATTTTCCCTCGGGCCGGACGGACGTAATAAAGGCGGCGAGATTTTCTTCGAGGTCGATTAAAAAGACGCCGGTCAGCCGGTTAATTGAGGTTGTATATTACCGTTTCTTTGAGGTTGTATATTACCGTTTCCTTGAAAAGCAAAAAGCCGTTCTGGTCTCTCATCGAAAAATCGCTCATCAGGTAGTCGTCGCTTATAAACCAGCTTCCCACCGTCTCCCTTTTGTCTAAACTCCGCCTGAACACGTAAAGGTTTTTGTTCACGTATTCGCCCGTGGGGTATTCCATGATGATCTTGCCTTCGCTGTTGAAAATCTGGTTCGCCACGGTGTTTGAAGACAACGCGATTTTTATCGTCACATCCGGTTTGCTCTTTTTGCTTACAAAATTCTTTAGGGTTACAACTTTAACGCCGCCTCGCTCCTGGACGCTTATCCGGCTTTTGAATTTCTTGAAACTCATCCGGGGCGATGCGTTGACGTTATATTCAATCCGCCTGACTTCGAAGTTCCGCTCTTTTTGGGCCAGCGCCGACGGCATCGGCAAAAGCACGGCGGCAACCGCAACAAGGGCCGTAATGCGGACAATCATCCTTACTTTCAGCATCGGAATATAATATACTTCAAAAAGCTCAATAAATCATTTGATTGGAATATTTATTTTTGGAGACGGCTTTTTATGGTTACTTTCAAGATAAAACCTCAGGCGCAGGAGAATGTAAAAGCCGAGGCCGCGGCGTTGTTCATTTTCGAAAAAAGCAGACTGGGCGCGGACCTTAAAAGGCTCGACAAAAAGCTCGGCGGAAGGATTTCGGCTCTCATTAAAAAGAAAAAGTTCACGGCAAAAAAGGAAAGCGTGCGCGCGATAGAAACGCTCGGAAAGCTGAAATGGGAAACGCTCCTCCTTGTAGGGCTGGGCAGGGAAAAGGACCTGACGCCGGAAACCGTCCGGCGCGTATCGGCCAAGGCGGCAAAAACGCTCAATTCCCTGGGAGCCGCAAACTTCGTAATTTCCGTGGACGGGCTTACGTCCAAAAAGTTGGACGCAAAGTCGGCCGCGCAGGCCGCCGCAGAGGGGATAGCACTTTCGCTTTACAAATTCACCGAATACAAAAAGAAGAAGGGCGATAACGGCGCCGACGGAATAAAAACCGTTTACTTCGCGCAGAAAAAAGCGATATCAAAAGTTAAGGAAGGCGTGAACGCGGCCATTAAGATAGCGCGGGGGGTTTATCTTGCGCGCGACCTTCAAAACCACCCCAGTAACCGCATGACGCCCGTAATCCTGGCACAGCGCGCCCGCGCCGCGTGCGGGAAAGTAGGCGTGCGGTGCCGCGTACTCGGCGGAAAGGAAATTGAACGCCTGAAGATGGGCGCACTTTTGTCCGTCGCCGCCGGAAGCTCACAGCCGCCAAGGTTCATCGTCATGGAGCATATGAAAGGCAAACGGGGAGAAAAGCCGATTGTGCTCGTCGGCAAGGGGATAACTTTCGATACGGGCGGAATATCGATAAAGCCTTCAAACGGCATGGAAGACATGAAGTTCGACATGAGCGGCGGCGCGGCGGTGATCGGCACGATGTACGCCGTCGGGCTTTTGAAAATTAAAAAGAACATCGTCGGCCTCGTGCCGGCGGCGGAGAACATGCCCGGCGGCAGGGCCACCAGGCCGGGCGACATCGTTAAGAGCATGTCCGGCATCACGGTGGAGATAATCAACACCGACGCCGAAGGGCGCCTCGTTCTCGCCGACGCGCTTTCCTATGCGAAGAAGTACAAACCTAAGGCGGTGGTCGACCTGGCAACGCTTACCGGGGCGTGCATGATCGCGCTCGGCGCGGAGGCCAGCGGCCTGTTCGGCACCGACCAGAAACTCATCGACGTCCTGCGGCAATCGGGCGAGCGCACCGGCGAACGGTGCTGGCAGATGCCGCTGTGGGAAGAATACGACGAGCAGATAAAATCGACGTACGCCGACGTCAAAAATATCGGCGAACGCTACGGCGGCGCGATAACGGCGGCGGCGTTTTTAAAAAAATTTACCGACTACCCATGGGCGCATCTCGATATAGCGGGCACGGCCTTTTCATCGCGCAAAAAACCGCTTCAATATGTAACTAAGGGCGGTTCCGGTTTCGGCGTTCGCCAGTTGATAGATTTTTTACAAAGCGGGTTTTAGGGGGAGCTTAAATTTGTTTACTTAACTCTTTAATTTCCGTATGAGCCTGCTCTAATTCCTTTTCCAGTTTCATATCAAAAAC
>JAZFVB010000306.1:0-5542 GCA_036447515.1 Nitrospinota bacterium | reverse complement strand
GCTTACGCATATATTCTCGTTCCCGACGCCATGACGCCCCTTGCAGGAAAACGGATAAAGGCAGTCGAGGAGCTTAGCGAACTCGGCTCCGGTTTCAAGCTTGCCGCAAGGGACATGGAAATACGCGGCGCGGGAAATCTTTTGGGGCCGCAGCAGTCCGGCAATATTGCGGCCGTTGGTTTCGAGACGTACTGCCGGATGCTTGCGGAGGCGGTGGAAGAATTGAAATCCGGCAAGGTGAAGGCGAAAGTGGAAACGGAGCTACAGCTCGATTTCGTCGGCAGGATAGAGGAAAGCTACGTTCCCTCGCTGGAACAAAGAATGAATTTCTACAACCGCCTGAACAGCGCTTCCGACGAATCGGAGATAAAACAGATTACCGAAGAGCTTTCGGACAGGTACGGCCCCCTGCCGGAGGCGGCAAGAAAACTGGCGGACGCCGTTTCAATAAGAGCGGCCACGGCGGAACTGGGGTTGGAGAAGATGACCGTCTCCGGCGACAGCATCGAGTTGCATTTCCCTCCCGATTCCGACGGCCTTTTGCGGGCGGCGTCGGGCGCGGCAAAATCATTTGCCACGAAGACAGATTTGCGCATGGAAAATACGGTGAAGGTGGACTTGTCCTCGGTAGCGCCGGAAAAACGGAACGAAAAGATAATCGCTTTTTTATGTCAATGCGCGGCAAAAGTTTTGCCTAATAGTTAATTGATATCGATGTGGGAATGTATGATAGTATCACGCTATCCAAATTTAATTGAAGTGCGCTTCGTAATTATTCCATAGGGGGAGCACCATGTTAGACATATTTGAAAGGCAAAGCCTCGGAACCAAGATCCTCATTAACGCGGCGGTGATACTCACCGTCGTATCGGCGGTTAACCTCTACTGGGGGCTACAATAACGGGAAAAATCAGGTTTTGGAAGCGGCCAAACGGCAGGCGGCCGACATAAGCAATGCCATTCTTTTTGCCCTTAACGACATGATGGTGCAGGGCACAATTGAAACCCGTGATTCGTACCTTAAAGCAATGGAAAGTCTCGACGGCATTTCGGAAATACGCATCATCAGGGGCGATAGCGTTATCGAGCAGTATGGCGAAGGCCTTGAAAGCGAAAAACCGAAAGATGAAATGGACTTGCGCGTTCTTAGCTCGGGCAACCCGGAATTCATGATCGAAGAGTCCGCGCAAGGAAGCCTGTATCGCGCGGCCATCCCGTTTAAAATGACCAGGGAACTGGTAGAAAGAACAGGCATAGAATGTTTCGATTGCCATGATGGCGGGGAAGGCAACGTAAACGGGGCGCTAAGCTTAACGATGCCCCTTGCCAAAGCCGAGGAATCGATAGCGAAAAACGGACGCCGGATGGCCGGATTCTACGTTGTGGAGCTTTTGATAATCCTTTTATTCTTTTTTTGGGTTATTCGAAGCAAGGTAAATCTGGTTCTCGAAAATATCATATCCCTGCTGCACTCGGCTTCGGACAACGTTTTCGGGGCCGCCGACGATATTGCGGAAAGCAGCGATAGTTTGGCGGAAGGCGCAACCGAACAGGCGGCGGCGCTGGAGGAAACCTCTGCATCGCTTGAACAACTTGCGTCCAGACCAAGCAGAACGCCGATAATTCGAAAAACGCTAACGACTTAACAAAGAAATCTAATTCGCTTGTTGAAAGCGGAATAAAATCCATGGGCGAGATGGTTTCATCGATGGATTCCATTAAATCTTCATCCGACAAAGTGAGGGGCATTATAAAGGTGATCGAAGAGATCGCGTTTCAAACCAACCTTTTGGCGCTTAACGCGGCGGTGGAAGCCGCCAGGGCTGGCGAACACGGAAAAGGCTTTGCCGTTGTTGCCGAAGAAGTCAGGAACTTGGCGCAACGTTCCGCGGCGGCATCCCGCGATACGGCCCAGCTTCTGGATGACGCCGCCTCCAAGTCGAACAAGGGCGCGTCAATTGTGAAAAAGACCGCGACTATGTTCGACGATATTATGAAAAGCTCGAAAACGGTCGCAAGCCTGATTGAGGAAATCGCTGCCGCGTCGAATGAACAGGCGCAAGGTATCGACCAGATAAATAAAGCCGTGAATCAGATGGATCAGGTAACACAGCAGACCGCCGATAAGGCGGAGAAATCGGCGAGCGCCTCAAAAGGAATGAAAGAGCAGGCAGTGCAGCTGGATGCAATTGTCAACCAGCTCAACCGGATCATCAGAGGCGGCTTGAGCGGCGATTAACGGAAACGGGAAAACGCCGACCGCGGATGGAACTACTGGCCGCTATCCTTATTTATGATTTCGTTAAAGTCCTTGCCGGTTTTGAAGAACGGAACTTTCTTGGGCGGTACGAAAACCTTTTCGCCAGTTTTGGGATTGCGCCCTTCCTTGGCGGCCCTATGCCTTACCCTGAAACTGCCAAATCCCCTTATTTCCACCTTATCGCCCTGGGCCAGCGCCTCGACTATCGAGTTTGTAAAGATATTAATAATGTCTTCGGCCTGCTGCTTGTTTAAGTTTATTTTCCCGGCAAGTTTTTCAGCCATATCGGACTTGGTCATACCGGCTCCTCTCCACACTCAAAAGAATTAATACTTGGTAGAAATGCTACCAAACCCGGCTCCGAGGGTCAACTCCTTAATTTCATTATAATTCTAGTTGTAGTTGTCTTCCATCGTGTCTTCGAAGTGCTGTTCAACGTATTCGTCTATCATCTCATTCAGGCGGTCCTGGAATATATCTATGTCTTCTATATCGTCCATCTGATCTAGGTGATGTCTAAGCAGGTTTTGAACCATCGATTCGCGGTCGTCGGCGGTGAGTTCGCTTTCCATTAAAAGCCTGTTTATTTCAATAAGAATTTTGTCTCTTCGGCTATGAAACATCCTCCCCACCTCCTAATGTAATGTTACTACAATAGGCCGTTTTTAAAAAAGGCGCAAGCCCTAAAAAAAACACTTTTTCAGATTTCAGGATATTCATCTTCGTAATAAAAATACTTTCTCCCTTCTCGTTTTTGAACACATAAATATTATAGGGTTTTTCGCCCGAAATAAACACCCCCGGCCTGGTACTCATCCGTCACGGTGTTTATCACACCTTTTTTTGGGATATTATGTATCGAATGGATCTTTTAAAGTTGCTCCTTTCGTATCCGGACGGCATAGCTGTTTTCGATTCGGACCTTAATCTTATATTCACTAACCCGGCTTTCAAAATTGTATTCGGCGCGGCGGGCGGCAAGCAGTCAGCGAGCGAGCTTTTTATAAAAACGCCCGAAATCCTTGAGCGCCTCCGGAACCTTGTGAAAGACGGCGTAAGTTATCTCAATCACGAATTCCCGGTCAAAACGGCTACGGGGAAGACGGAGCCGCACGAGATTTCGATAAACGCCGTGGACTTCGGCGCGAAGAGAACCGGCGCATGCGTCATCGTGCGCTCGGGCGCGGGCAAAAAGGAACTGGACAGCGAGCTGGAAAAAGAGGAAAAGATATCGATCCTCTCGATAATGAGCGCGGGGCTGGCGCACGAAATAAAAAACCCGCTGGGCGGCATTCGCGGCATGGCCCAACTTATCGGCAAGGATAACTTGGACGTGCGGGAATCGTGCGACCTCATCGTTAAAGAAACGGACAGGATAAGCGGGCTGGTAAACGATCTCCTCGATCTGGAGAGGGCCAGGGATATTTCGCCCAAACCTATAAACATCCACAGAGCGATTGACGAAACGCTGGCATTTTACTCAACCGTATTCGAGGAAAACGGCATATCGTACGTGCGGGATTACGACCCAAGCCTTCCGAAAATATCCGCCGACGAGGACCGCCTAAAGCAGGTTTTCCTCAACCTTGTAAAAAACGCGGTGGAGACCATGGAAGGTGGAGAAGGTGGGGAAAGCGGCAAAGGCGGCGGCAAACTGCGCGTAAAGACGAGGATATTCCTAGACCTGGCGGCGATACCCAAAAAAGGTTCAAAAAACTTCATATCCGTCGAGTTTATCGACACAGGCATCGGCATGGACGCCGAGACCGAGCGAAACCTTTTTACGCCTTTCAACACCACCAAGAAAAAAGGAACGGGGCTGGGCCTTGCCGTTTCGCTGAACATCATAAACGCGCATGGGGGCGCACTGTCGCTGGAAAACAACTCCGGCGGCCCCGGCGTAACGGCGCGCGTAATCCTGCCCCGTTGAGATCGGGCGGCATTTAAAGTTCGGTTAAATAAGTTTGACTTCATACGGGCGGCGGAATATTCTTGAGTTTAACAGGAGGCATAGGTGATCAACCACGCGCGGATCCAAAAAGTTCAGGAACGCATGAGGGAAAGGAAGATGGACGCCTACCTTGTCCTTACCCACGACGACTTTATCTATCTCTTCGGCGAAAACTGGGTGCAGCCCCGCGCCATAGTTCCAGCCGAAGGGCAGCCGGTAATAATCGCCTTTAAAGCCGAAGAAGAGGAAATCCGCAAGAGCCTCGGCCTGAAAGACGTAAAGATTTTCGGCTCGCTGGGCGAGCAGATGAAAGACGTGATAGGGGTAATGCGCCAGCTTAAAGGCGATAAAAAAACAATCACCGTAGGCGTTCAGATGTGGTTCAATACTCCCGCGTTTTTAATGATGATGTTCCGCAAGGCAAATCCATTCGTGGTGCCCACGGACATTGCGCCCGTAATGGACGAACTTCGGATGTTCAAGGACGAAGGCGAAATGGAAAAGATGCGGCGCGCGGCGGAGATAGCTTCAATCGGCATGAAGACGGCGGTTGAGGCCGTAAAGCCGGGGATTACGGAAAACGAGGTCGCCGCCGAGGCGGAATACGCGATGCGCAAAGCCGGCGGACACGGCATGGCCGTTCCCGTGTGGGTGAATTCCGGATACCGCTCGAACTGGCTGCACGGCGCGGCAACGGAAAAGAAAATCGAAAAGGGCGAACTGGTGCTTATCGACATTGTGCCGGTTTACAGGGGATACTGTTCCAACCTTTGCCGCACGTTCACGGTTGGCCCCGCAACCGACGAACAAAAAAAACTCTTCGACACATATAAAGAGGCGCGCAAGGCCGCCGTTGGCGCAATGAAACCCGGAACGGCGATGAAGGAAATAGACAAGGCGGCAAAAGCCGTCTTTAACGATAGAGGGTTCGGCCAATACTATATCGCGGGCATAAGCCACGGCATCGGCCTAGGTTTCGAGGAAACTCCCGCGCCGACAATAAAGCCGGGCGACTCCGCCGTTAAAGTTAAAGAAGGCATGACACTAACGGCGGGGCATCCGGTGCTGAGCGTGCCGGGGATCGGAGGCGTAAGGCTGGAGGATACGTTCTCCATAACGGCGGACGGCCCCGTGCCCCTTACCGACTTTCCGCAAGAACTCGAACTCCCAATCGACTGAAGCGGTGGAGGGGGGTTGGTAACGCGGACAATCCTTGTATCTTGAATAATGCCTGATATGAGATACTTCGGTGTACAAAACATGATGGGAAACCGGGAAAAGACCGTGGACAATCCAAGGCCCTTGAGCCTGTCAGACAGATTGGTCTTCCC
>JAZFVB010000305.1:0-5893 GCA_036447515.1 Nitrospinota bacterium | reverse complement strand
GAGAGCGGTATCCCAAGGTCGAGTGCTTTCTGACACGATTATAAAATACTTCGATATATTCAAAAATAGAAAGTCTGGCCTGATTTCTCGTCAGGTACTTCTCATGGTATATCACCTCCGTTTTTAAAGTATGGAAAAATGATTCCGCAACGGCGTTATCGTAGCAATTGCCCTTGCCGCTCATGCTCTGTAAAAAACCGTGCTCGGCAAGTAGATTACGGAAGTCCTTGGCAGCATACTGGCTGCCCCGATCCGAATGGAAGATAAGTCCGGTTTTGGGTTTGCGCCGCCATACTGCCTGTAAAAAGGCACTGATGACGATATCCTGCGTTATCGTGTCGCTCATCGCCCAACCGACTACGCGGCGAGAAAAAAGATCGAGAATAACCGCAAGATAAAGCCAGCCCTCCGTGGTCCAGATATATGTGATGTCAGACACCCAAACCCTGTCAGGCGCATCGGCAGTAAAATCCTGCTTTAGCAGATTCTCAGCCACAGGCAGGTTGTGGCCCGAATCAGTTGTTGCCTTAAACTTACGTTTCATTTTGGCGGCGATACCATTGGCCCGCATAAGCCTGGCAACGCGGTTCTCGCTGCATTCAATCCCGTTTGACTGAAGCTCCTCCGTAATCCGGGGAGAGCCGTATACACGGCGGCTTCCCGTATGGGCGTTCCTTATCTCACCAAGAAGGCGTTCGTTTTCCAACTGCCGCCTGCTTTTGCCACGTCCCCTGAAGGCATAGTAACCGCTCTTTGAAACCTTCAATACCCGGCACATCTTCTCCACCCTATGTTCAGAGCGGTGTCCATCAATAAACCCGTACTTCATCTGGGGCGTCTCGAGAAAATGGCCAAGGCTTTTTTTAAGATGTCGCGTTCCTCCTTCACGTCCGCAAGCTCATGCTTTAACTGCTGGTTCTCCTCGTCATACGTCCGTGGATGTCCCACGCCCGGAAAAGACTTCTCGCCGTCACTAAGAAACTGGTTCGTCCACTTGTAAAGAAGGTTCACATGGATGCCCAAATTGCGGGCAACCTCCGTCTTGGAACGGCCGCCCTCCGTTACCAGACGTACCGCTTCCAACTTGAACTCACGGCTATGTCGCCTCCGATCCCGATTCTTACTCATACAACATACCTCCATTTAATAACTCCTATATTAACCTCTTGGTATGTCCGTCAAATCGGGGGAAGATCATCCCCTCCTTTTGTTAAGGAGGGAATTTTAAAACTCTATCTTTGCTATTCACCCTTAGCAAGTTGCCGGTGACAAGGTTAAAATATCAACTATGCGAAAATTAAGAGTCCGGCTCTTATATGGCGTCATTATAAGCTTTGCGATTGGCGCTCTTTACGCCACACCCGCACGCGCGGAGCTGGCGGTCGCCATCAACACAGACAAGCTGAAGGTAGGTATGGACGACACGCTAAAGCTTGAGGTCGTCATCTCCGGCAAAGGCGCGCGCACGAGCAGGCTGGAAATAGAAGGCATCGACAACTTTGAGGTTTTAAGCAAAAGCTCCAGGCAGCAGGTGTCGATAATCAACAGCCGTATATCGGTATCCAGCACGTACAGCTATATCCTGCGTCCCCTTGCCACCTTGGCCCCGCCGCAGGGCGGCAGGACTGTCGAACTCCGCGCCAGGGTAGAGGCCAATGGAGAGGTCTATAAATCGAATACCGAAAAGGTGCAACTGGTTAAATCTTCCGGCGGCGGCGGTTCAAGACCTCCGGGCGCGCCTCCGGGCTTTAGCGGACGAAAGGGCTCCGGCGGGCTTTTCGGGTATGGAAATAATTTTTTCGGAATGTTCGGCAACAAACGTTTCAATGACGACGATTTCCTTGCGCAGGCCAATGTAAGCAAGCCGCGGGTTTACGCGGGGCAGGAGGTAATTTACACCCTCTCCTTTTACCGGGCGACGGAGATACAGTCGCGGCCCGACTTCTTTTTGCCCGATATGAAAGGTTTCTGGACCGAACAGCCGCCCGACAGAAAAAGGGTCAGCACCCGATCTGTGGAGATAGCCGGCAGGCGCTATATGGCAATCGAGCTTGTTGCGATCATCTATCCGATCTCGGCGGGAAATACGGTAATCGGCAAGGGAAAGGTGCGTTTTCAGCCGGATTTTTTCGCTTCGCCCATCGAGCTTGAGTCGCGGGAGATAACGCTTAACGTCCTGTCCCTGCCCGAGGAGGGAAAGCCGGAAGATTTCAGCGGTCTGGTGGGAGAATTCCAGATAGACGCCGGTCTGAAGGTCAAGCCCAAGGCCAAGACAAAGGAAGTTATCGCGGAAGTCGGCAGGCCGATTACGCTAATAGTAAAAGTATCGGGCGCCGGCAACCTGCACGCGATAAAGGAACCGTCGCGGCCCGAACTCGAAGGGTTTGAAACGTACGAGCCGGAAACCGACGACGATATTTCGCGCTCCTCTAAAGGCAGCCGGGGTTCGCGGAGCTTCACCTACATACTCGTGCCGCAAAGGGAGGGAAAGCTCGAAATAGGGGTTTTTGAAACTTCGTACTTCGATCCCGAAAAAGGCGAATACCGCCGGATAAGAACCGAACCGATGGTAATAGAAGTCGCCCCCGGCGCACAGGCGGGTTTGGGCAGGCAGGGCGGGCAGGCCGCGCATCCGGCCAGGCAGGACATTGAAAGGTTTTCAACGAATATACGCCACATAAAGCCCGACGATAAAAGACTCGGCCCGCAGGGACGCCCGTATTACAAACGGGCGGCGTTTTACATATACCCGGCTTTGCTTATGGCGGCATTGGGGGCATACGTCGTTTACATAAACAGGCGGCGGAAACTTTTAAGCGACAGCGAATACGCAAGGAACGTCCGCGCAAAGCGCATGGCAAAAGAACGGCTGGACAGCGCCGGTAAGTATTTGCGGGAAAACGACAGCGAAGGCTTTTACGGCGAAATGGATCGCGCCGTGCGGCAATACATGGCGGATAAATTCAATGTGTCGCCGTCCGGAATTTCGCGCGAAACCGTGCGCGAAATCTTTAATGAAAAACTTTCCGCAATCAACGGGAACACAATCGACACGGTATCGAGGATACTAAGCAAGTGTGAAAGTGCGCGGTTTGCGGGAAAGAGCGTAAACGCCGAGGCCATGAAAAAGCTCCTTGAAGACGCGCGGACGGTAATTTTGGAGATGGAGAAAGAGATCAAATGAAACGCCTGGCGCCGTGCTTATTCCTTGCCGTATTGGTTACCATACCCGCCATGGCCGTTTTTGCGCCGGGCGGATACGCCTTTGCCCAAAGTCCGGCAGACTACATGAACCGGGGGAATGCCGCATACCGGGCGGGAGACTACGGGCTGGCTATCGAACTCTATAAAACTGCGGGCGTGGAAAATGCCGGCCTTTTCTACAACCGTGCCAACGCGCACTTCAAAAAAGGGGAAATTGGACTTGCCATAGTTTATTACATTCGTGCGCAGCGGATTATGCCGCGTGATACGGACATCCGCTCCAATCTGGACTACGCCAGGAAGGTTAGGGCGGATAGGTTGGAAACAGAAAAAGAACCCTGGGCCCTTGCCGCGGCCGTGGTTCCATATAGGATGCTGTCCATGAACGAACATGCCTTCGCGGCGCTTTTTCTTTTTACGTTTCTTTTGGCCTTGCTTGCTTTTAACGCGGGGTCATTGAAAGAAAACGTGAAGGTAAATGCGCCCTTAAAAATAAAGGGGGCCGCGATTGTTGTAGCGGTACTGCTGTGCGCGCAGGTGGCGGTAACGGGAATGAAAACGTATAACGAAAAGGGCGTGGCCCATGCCGTGGCGATGGTGGACGAAACAACGGCATTTTCAGCTCCGTCAACCGATTCCGATAAAGTTTTCAAACTCCACGAAGGAATAGAGATGATAAGAAAGCGCGGCGAAAACGGCTTTGCACTTATTGTATTGCCAACCGGATGGACGGGATGGATTCCCGAAGAGGCGCTGGAAATAATCTGAACTTTTCATAATTGAACGAAGGCGCCGAATCCGGCAAAAGACATTTCCTGAAAAATTTAATGGCTCGAACCTTTACAAAAAAATCCTTGAGTTTCATGAAAATATCATTTAATGTTACATTCGGTAAGTAGATGTTACAACATGCGCCTAAACGAGGAGGGGGGATTATTAAACAAAATAAGGAAAATCGCAGACTGCTCATTCAGGGCATTAAGGATCTTCCCACCCTGCCGATAGTCTTCCGCAAAATGATCGAGATGGTGGAAGACGAAAAAACCAGCGTAAAAGACCTCTCTGACCTCCTGTCGAAAGACCAGTCGATTATGTCTTCCATTTTGAAACTGGTGAATTCAGCCTTTTACGGGTACCAGGGCAAAATCGCTTCAATCAAGCAGGCAATTGTGATTCTTGGTTTCAGCACCATCAGGAGCATTGCGCTTGGCACATCGATATTTTCGACCAATGGCAAAAAGAAGGAGTCAAGCGGATTTGACCGCAACGCTCTTTGGATTCATTCGCTTGGGGTGGCAACGGGCGCGAGGATACTGGCCATAGATTCAGGCTACAAAGACATCGAAGAGGCTTTTGCCGCCGGGCTTTTGCACGATGTGGGGAAAGTGGTTTTCGACGCGTTCTTTTCTAAAGATTTCCGTGAAGTTCTTAAACTTGTCAAAAACGAAAAAATACCGATGCGGTACGCGGAAAAGGAAATTCTGGGCCTTGACCATGCGGAGGCGGCCAGGATTCTTTTAAAGAAATGGCAACTGCCCGAAGCGGTGATAAGCGCCGCAAGTTATCACCACAACCTGCATTCCACACCGAATGAGTACTTAGAACTGGCCTCGATGGTCAGCGTTTCAAATAGAACCTGCTGCAAGCTTCGTATCGGATCGGGCGGGGATCGAAATGTACCCCTAATTTCCAAAACGGCAATAAAGGCGCTTAAGCTCACCTCGCCAAAAATCAGCGGCATCGAGGAGAAATTAGAGGAAGCCAAGGAAAACATCTTAATGTTCGAGTTGACATGATGCAGGTAAAACTGAAAGAGAAAAACCTTCAGCTTAGAAAAAAGCTGAAAGCGGAAAGGAAGGAAAAAAAGGTCTTTTCCAACGCCCTTGCGGAAATGAAAAAGGGTTTCGGCGTGAAAGTGAAAGAGCTTTCGATCCTGAGCAGGATAGGCGATTCGATAAGTTCGAGCCTGGACGAAAAGACGGTGTGTGAAAGCATAATTAATATCCTGATATCCGAGATGACAGCGGAAAACTGTTCCGTTATGCTGGTATCCGACGATGGCAAGACTCTTCGACTAAAAGCGGTACAGGGCCAGACGCAGCCCAGGCCGCGCTATTTCAGCGATGACAAGGTATCCACGGTGATAAAGGTAGGCGTCGGCATAGCCGGAAAAGCCGCGAAAACGGGCAAAACCGTCCTTGTAAGAGACACGGCAAAGATCAGAGGTTTCAAAAAACTGAAGGGCGGCATTAAAACCATTTCGTCCCTTTTGTGCATACCGATAACGGGGAAGGACGGACTTATTGGCGTTATTAACATGAGCCATCCGAGCGCCGGCGAGTTCACCAGGGAGGACGAACGTCTCTTCAACCTGATCTCAAACCAGGCGGCATTGGCCTTTGACAACATAAAGTTATTCATAAAGGTCAAAAAAATGGCCCAAGACCTGGAGCGCCTTGTTATGGAACGTACGAAGGAACTTCGGGATTCCGAACAGAAATACAAAAATCTCATGAAATACGGATCGGACGCAATTTTTATTGTTTCGGTAAAAACGGGCAAAATATCCAACTGCAACGAGAAGGCCGGAAAGCTTGCCGGCAGGCCGCCCAAAAAGTTGATCGGCAGGCATCTAAAAGAACTCTTCCCTAAAAACAGGATAAATAGCGCAAAAGAACTCATAGAACTG
>JAZFVB010000304.1:0-5384 GCA_036447515.1 Nitrospinota bacterium | reverse complement strand
TTCAACCGGTTAATTATTCGCCTATTTCCTTTTTCATCCTGATCTTTTGCCTTAGCGAATCGAGCGCCCCCTGTGCGCGGGCAAGTGCGCCTGCGTAGAGACCGTCGCTGCTTAACGCCGCGGCCGCCTTGTAATCCCTTATCGCTTTTTTCAGGTTCTTTACGCCGCTCTTCGCTTCGTATGCCACCCCCCGGTTGTAAAGGCTTTTATCGTCTTTCGGGTTTTTAATAATCATATCCGTCCATTTTTTTATGGCCAGATCCCAATTGCCGTTCATTGCCGCGGTCACGCCTGGATCGCCGATATCGGCGTTTTTGAATTCCCTTAGTTCGCTGCGGGTAGTGGGCATGAAAAGCCTGATGTATTCCGCCGCCACCCGTTTTGCCAGCACCCTTTTTACTTCCTCTGCGGGAGCGCCCGGCCTGTTAGTATTGCGCGATATGTATTTGGCGCGTCCTTTTTCTCCCCTGTGTTCCATCTCAAAGCTTACGCCCATTACTCCATGCCCGGAGGCGATTTCGCATTCTTCAACCTTGCCCGTGATTATCACGGTCTCGTCCGGGTCTTCAAGGCCGCTCGTGTCCAGGGTGTAAATATCAGCCTGGCTTATAAGGGACTCCAGCGTGGCCTTCAGGGCGCCGGCGCATGAAGGGTTGCCGGCCAGTTTCCGTACGCTTAGCTTTCTCACTTCTTCGGGCAACGATATTTCGGGAAGAACGGTAACGCTTACCACAACCCCTTTGGGAGCGGTAGCGCACGATGCAAAAAGAAAGGCTGCCGCGAAACCATACAAAAAAACGCGTTTCAAACTTTTCGGCTTCAAAACATGCCTCCTCTAATTCACATAATGTATTACTTTTCCATTCTATCCGCATTTGAAGGATTAGGATACGGTAAATGAGTTATAATAAAAGTAAGCAGGGATATCCGCCGGAAAGGAGGTCGGATGGAGTACAAAGATCAGCGCAAGCAGGAAATGTACGAGTGGTTCCACAAGCACTTTATATCCCCCGAGTCGTGCAATCCCAGAATGAGCAAGGAGCATGGCTACCAGTACATCTGCGGAGGGCCGTATTTTGCCGACGAAGTGCTTAAAGAAGCCTATGGCAACAAGCACCCGGAAGACATCGTTACGGAAGTGATTGCCGACCTGAATGCCGAAGAACCCGAATGGGCCAGGAGCAAGTTTTACGACCGCGAACAGTAAAACCAATCGGACGTCACAGGGTAGGGTATAAAAGTAGCGTAGGCGTCTGGCTTGCGCCCGCCTCAGCCGCCGAGTTTTTCGTACGCCTCTTCGAGCATCTTTTCGGTAGTGGCGAAGCTTACGCACTCGTCGGTTATCGAAACGCCGCGCGCAAGTTTGGAAGGATCGCCCGAAAGTTTCTGGCCGCCCTCTTCGAGGTTGCTTTCGACCATGACGCCGATGATGTTGTCGTTCCCTTCGGCCCTTTGGGTCATCACGCCTCTCAGCGCCATTTCCTGGTTTTGGTGTTTTTTGCCCGAATTGTCGTGGCTGCAATCGATCATTATCACCGGGTCCAAACCGGCCTTTTGCAAACTCTGCCCGGCTTCCTTTACGCTTACCCTGTCGTAATTCGGGCGTCCGCCGCCGCCCCTCAGGATGACGTGTCCCAGCGGATTCCCCGTGGTGGTGACAACGCCCGTCCTGCCCTGCTCGTCTATGCCGAGGAAGGCGTGCGGGTTCCGCGCCGATTTGAATGCGTTTATCGCTATCGACAGGTTGCCGTCGGTGGAGTTCTTGAACCCGACGGGCATCGAAAGGCCGCTGGCCATTTCCCTGTGCGTCTGCGATTCGGTGGTGCGCGCACCCATGGCCGACCACGAAACAAGGTCGTCGATGTACTGCGGAATTATCGGGTCGAGGAACTCCGTGGCGGCTGGCATCCCCATTCCGGTAATATCTATAAGGAGTTTCCTTGCGATCTTCAGTCCCGACGGGATGTCGTAGGTGTCGTTAAGGTGCGGATCGTTGATAAGGCCTTTCCATCCGACGGTTGTGCGCGGCTTTTCGAAATAAACGCGCATGATTATGTGCATCCGGTCTTTATATTTTCCACTAAGGGCGTTGAGTTTTTCCGCGTACTCCATGGCAGAGCCAACGTCGTGGATCGAACAAGGGCCGGAGATGACCAACAGCCTTTTGTCATCTTTTTTGAGTATGCGCGCAATCGTCTCCCTGCTTTCGACAACCGTGCGGTTGGATTCCTCGCTTGCCGGTATCTCCGCTTTAAGCTGTGCGGGCGGGACGAGCGGCGTTATTTTACGTACATGTAAATCTTGCGTTTTCTTCATTTTTTCCCTTTAAAACAACCATATATCAGCTAACCTTAATTTGCATGATAAACTAATAATTATAGATACAAAAGAGCTACTTAAGGAAAAATGTGCGGAAATATTGCGTATTGCCGAAATAATGAATGATTGTAATAACCACGCACCTTAACGCCGATTTCGACTGCCTTGCTTCGATGGTAGCCGCCAAGAAACTCCACCCCACGGGCGTTCTGCTTTTCCCCGGCTCGCAGGAAAAAAGCGTGCGGATCTTTCTGGAAAAAACGGGATTTCCCCTCAACGCCGCGCGCCTTAAAAACTTCGATTTCAAAAAAGTTTCAAAGCTTGTAATAGTCGACACCGCAAGCAAAGAACGCTTGGGGCCTCTTTCCAGAATCTGCGAATCTTCCGGGATCGAATTGGAAATCTACGACCACCACCCCGAATCGGAAAAGGACCTCCACGGCAAAATTTCCCGCATAGAAAAACGCGGCTCCAACACCACTTTGATGGTCGAAATATTGCGGGAAAAGGGCATCGGCATGACTCCCGAAGAGGCCACGCTCTTTATGCTGGGCATTTACGAGGACACCGGCTCGCTTACCTTTTCCTCCACGTGCCCGGAGGACCTGAAAGCCGCCGCGTACCTTTTAACAAAGGGCGCGAACCTCAACACGGTCTCCGATTTCCTCCACCGCAACCTCACCGCCGCGCAGGTGGACATGCTGCGCGACCTTCTGGAACGGCTGGAGTTCCACAACATTAACGGAGTTGAAGTGGCCATAGCCCGCGCCGTCGCTAAGCGGCACGTGGGCGACGTTTCGATGGTGGTTCACGCCCTCAAGGATATGGAAAACCTCAACGCCCTCTTCGTAATAGTGGAAATGGAAAAAAGGCTTCACCTTGTCGCGCGCAGCCGCGTAGGGGCGGTTGACGCAGGGGCGATAGCGTCGCGCCTTGGGGGCGGCGGCCATCCGACGGCGGCGTCGGCAACGATCAAGGACATGCTTATGGACGAGGCAATGGGCGCTCTTATGAAGGCGCTAAACGCTTCGATAGCTCCCGCGTCCACGGCGGCGGAGATGATGGTCTCGCCCGCCATAACGGTTTCGAAAAACGACACGCTGGAAACGGTCGAAAAAACGCTCACCCGCCATAATATCAATTCCGTGCCTGTCGCCGAGAGCGGCCGCGCCGTGGGGTTAATCACGCGCCAGGTGGTTGAGAAATCGCTTTACCACGGGTTGGGCGCGGAAAAGACGGCAGATTATATGCAAACCGATTTCGGCCAGGTAACGGTCGATTCCCCGTCCGACGCCATAAACGACCTGATACTACGCAAGAAACAAAAGCTTGTGCCGGTTGCGGGAAAGAACGGACAGCTGGTAGGAATTATCAGCCGATCCGACGTCATGCGCGTTCTCTACAGCGACATGCTTAAGGCTCCGTCGACGATGCTGCAACCTCACCGCAGGGTAAACAGGCCGGTAGCCAGGGACATGAAAGGCGTGATGAACGAACACCTGGCCAAAGAGATGCTGGGCCTGATCGAAAAGGCTTCCATCTGCGCCGACGAATGCGGCTACACGGCGTATGCCGTGGGCGGCTTTACGCGCGACCTCCTGATGCGCCGCAAGAACCTGGACATCGATATAGTTATCGAAGGCGATGGCATAGAGTTCGCCAAAAGGTTCACCGCAAAACACGGCGGCAGGGTGAAAGCGCACAAGAAGTTCCAGACCGCCATAATGCTCATTCCCGGTTACCACAAGATAGACATTGCCACGGCGCGCACCGAATACTACACCGAACCGGCGGCGTTGCCGATAGTCGAGATGAGTTCGATAAAGAACGACCTCTACCGGCGCGACTTCACGATAAATTCCCTTGCCATCAAACTCAACGGCGCGAACAAGAACCGGCTGATAGATTTCTTCGGCGGACAGCAGGACCTGAAGGACGGCATCCTGCGCGTCCTGCATAACCTCAGTTTCGTGGAAGACCCCACGCGGATATTCCGCGCGATACGTTTCGAACAGCGTTTCGGCTTCGCAATCGGCGGCCAGACGGAAAGACTGCTGAAGGTGGCGGTGAAGAAAGGGCTTATCGACCGCATATCCGGCTCGCGCCTTTTCGGCGAACTAAAGATAATATTCGACGAGGGGCAGCCTTCGAAGGCGATCAGAAGGATAGCCGATCTCGGCTTGTGGAGGCTGGTGCATTCCGCGATAGGGTTCAGCGAAAAGACGGAACGCCTTTGCGAAAAAGCCGAAGAGGCCGTCAACTGGCACCGGCTGACTTTCGATACGGAAAAAGCGGCCCCGTGGACGGTTTACTTATTTTGCCTGTCGATTGCGCTTACGAAAAACCAGCCCATCGAACTTATGGAAAGGCTGGGTTTCAGCCGGGAAGCGGCGCTCTCTTTTTGCGAGGCCAGGCAAAAGGCGAGGGAAGGTTCCCAAAAGCTGGCAAAACTTTCCGCCTCCATGCCCGTGCAGGCTTTCGAGGCTTTAAGCGGCCTTTCCGAAGAGGCTCTCCTTACGGTGATGGCGGCGGCGAAGGGAAGGGAAGAGAAAAGGATAATCGCAGAGTTTATGACAAAACTAAGGTACGTAAAACCAAGGGTAAGCGGGAACGACCTTTTGAAAAACGGGATAAAGCGCGGACGGCTGTTGGGTAAAGTTCTAACGGCCATCCAGCGCGAAAACCTTAAAGGCGCGTTGCCGACGAAGAAAAGCGAAATACGCTTCGCCAAAAAGTTTTACGGCGCGCTTAAGGAAAACTTCCCGCAGGACGCATAAAAAACGCGGGGCCTATGTGCCTCTTTTGGCGCCGTATGGTTTCATACTGGTTGGACGTCATACGTAGAGGGAAAAAATAAATGGCTCTTCGCAGAAATGAGTGGGTAAAAATATAATAGTTATTCATGCTAATAAGCACAAAGAAAATGGTGGGGCGGACAATCCTTGTATCTTGAATAATGCCTGATATGAGATACTTCGGTGTACAAAACATGATGGGAAACCGGGAAAAGACCGTGGACAATCCAAGGCCCTTGAGCCTGTCAGACAGATTGGTCTTCCCGGCCC
>JAZFVB010000303.1:0-2732 GCA_036447515.1 Nitrospinota bacterium | reverse complement strand
CACGTTGCGATAATCCTCGACGCGGTGAAAAAGGGCGGCGTAACGGGGGCGACGATCCTTTCCGCAAGGGGCACGGGACACAAGGAGGCCAAGACATTTTTCGGCCTTACCCTCGACAAGCCGCAGGAGGCGATAGTGATGCTGGTTGAAAAGCACAAATGCCCGGAAATCATGAAAACGATTTACGGCGTGGGGCAAATGAAAAAACACGGCTACGGAATCTGCTTTTCACTGCCGGTCGAAAACGTGATGGGGCTGGAAAGCCAGCTTTCGATAATGAAAAAAGAGGCCGAAGATTACTTATAGCGGCGGCGTTTCTGGTAGAATTCCAACAGGAACGCCGCGAGGAGGATTTAAAGTGACTGTAAGAGTGAAAGACCTGATGGTCGCCGACGTTGTGACCATCGACGGGATGGCTCCGCTTAAAGAGGCCATTGACCTTATGTTCGAAAAATCGGTGAAGGCCCTCATAATCCCGCCGCGCAAGGAGACAGACACCTTCAGTATCCTTACTTTTACCGATATCGCCAAAAAAGTGGCGGCGGGCGAAGAGCAGATCGATATGTTAAACGTATACGACCTTATGTCCAAGCCGTGTTACGGAGTTAACGGCGACATGGATATAAAACACGCGGCGACAATGATGACTAAGCTCAATATTTCCAGGATTATAGTTGTCGAAGACAAAAAGCTGATAGGGATCATATCGATTACCGATCTCGTTAAATCGCTTATTAAGCGTTAACCGTGATAAGGCGGACGGCCCAAAAAGATTAGGCGCAATAATCGGGCGTTTGCCGGAGGACACTTTTGAACCGGGGCGCGTATGGATATTCCGGAGGCTATAAAAAACAGGCGGAGCATACGGAGATTTTTGAAAAAGGAAATTCCGCCCGATGCTGTTGACGCCCTTAAAGACGCCCTGATTTGGGCGCCCAGCGCCGGCAACCTTCAAAGCAGGCATTTCTACTTCGTATTCAATCAAGATAAAAAAGAATCGATAGTACGCGCCGCGCTTGGGCAGCGCTTTATTGCCGAAGCTCCGCTATGCGTCGTGGCATGCGCGGATTATTCGATAGAAAAAGATTACGGTAAGAGGGGGACGGAACTTTACATGCTGCAAGACGTTGCGGCCAGCGTTCAGAATTTCATGCTGCTGGCGCACGGGAAGGGACTGGGGTGCGCATGGGTGGGCGCGTTTAACGAAGAAGAAGTTTCCGAAATTCTGGGCATTCCCGATAACCTCAGGCCGGTTGCAATCGTTCCCGTCGGCTACCCGGACGAAAAACCGGCGCCGCCTCCGCGCGATTCCAAAGATAAAGCGGTGGAGGAAATAAGGTAAAGGTAGGCGGCGCGGTACGGGCAAGTTGGTTTTAAGGACTTATCCTAAGAGGAGGTTTATGGATAAATTCACCCGTAGCCGCGCCGTCCCCCGATGCGCATTCATTTACGCACCGAGACCCGAGACCAGTTTTTGCATCGTAAGTTCGTGCGTGCGGTTCATCTTTGCGTCCGACTGTGCGGACATGCCGCCGACTATCCGCTTTGCCTCGCCGAACCCTTTGTCTATCGCTTTGACCGCCATTTCCCTGAATGCCGCCTTTGCCTGAACTTCGCTCATTTCCGGATGCCTGTTGGCGAAACCTTCGTAGAGTCCAATCGCAAACTCCGCTGTGCGGCCGGAAATATTTTCCGACGAAAAACGCCCGGCCAAGTCGGCAGCCCGATCATCAGGTAAATCACTCGCCTGCGGGGCTTCTTTGCGTACTTCCCCAAAACTCTTGACGTGGATATTTACCTTCGCCTCTTCGGTATGCGCTATGTAACCATCGATTTTGCCTCCGGCCTCTTCGTCTTCGAACTGAATGTTAATGGAAGCCCGATAGGCGCCTTCCAGCGCAAACGCCGCCTTTTGCGATTCCTCTTGCGCCGAGGCCTCCTGTTCGGTTTGGCCTTCCGAGACGACGATCCGCGGGAACGAACTGAAGTATTCCTTCACCATCTGCCTGAGCGTTTGGAAAAAGGTTGAAATTACGACGTGCTCCGAGCCTTCCGCATCGCCAGAAGCTAGCGCGGAGTGCGCGGGAGGTTTTGAAGGCGTGGTAACTTTTTTGCCGCTAGCTTGCCCTGCGCGCTCTTCGCGCACCTGCCCGCGTGTTACGGGCGGATTTATGCCCGTTTCTTTTTTATCAATCCTGATTGCATCCATGTCCGTAGTCCCTCTACCTGACTTATCGGAAATTTCGCCAAATTGCTTAAGGGAATTCTTTTAAGAGTTTGACGGTAGAATACGCAACTGAAAAAAGCTTACTTCATCCCCAGCAGTTAAATTGTCACCCTGAGCCCGTCGAAGGGTGGCAATATGGCCGTTACTTCATCCCCAGCAGTTTATGGATTTGCAGGTTAAGCCGCACCTTTATGCCGCTTTCAAGTATCCAGAGGGCGACGTCTTTTGCATCCACAAATTGTTCGGCGGGCGATATGTTTACGGGACATAGCGAAGTAAGGTCGCGCCCGTTAATTTCATCCATCGCCCAGTCGAAATCGTTTTTCGATGCGACCACGAATTTCAACTCGTCGTTTGCCGTAATGCATTTCAGGTTTTCATACAGGAACGTTCCTCCGCTCCCGCTATCCGGGCATTTGATATCGACTATTTTTATGACGCCTTGGGGCAGGGGCGAAAGGTTTACCGTGCCGTTTGTTTCAATCATCACCGTATAGCCGCTGTC
>JAZFVB010000302.1:0-5559 GCA_036447515.1 Nitrospinota bacterium | reverse complement strand
GCGCCGGGATTCTGGCTGTCTCTTCTTTTGATGATTCTTTTCGGGGTGGAACTAGGCTGGCTTCCGATATCGGGAATACGTTCGATTAACCATGAACTTTTTTCGACGTGGGGAAAGTTTATAGACTATGTAAGGCACCTTACCCTGCCGATACTCCTTTCTTCCCTCACTTCGCTTGCGTTCCTTTCCCGCATAACGCGGCAGAACATGCTGGAAGTCATAAGGCAGGATTACGTGATGACGGCAAAGGCCAAGGGCTGTTCGGAAAACACCGTCATATACAAACACGCATTAAGAAACGCCCTCCTTCCGATAGTTACAATTATCGGGCTTTCCATTCCCGCCCTTATCGGCGGGTCGGTTATATTCGAAACTATCTTTTCGATTCCCGGCATGGGGCAGTTGTTTTATGAATCCGTAATGTCGCGCGACTATCCGCTGGTTATGGGAATACTTGTAATAGGCGCGGTGCTTACACTTATCGGCAACCTTGTAGCCGACATAAGCTACGCTATTGCCGATCCGAGGATTAAATATGGCTAGCGAAAAACGTTCACGGTCATTTTGGACTCTCGTGTTTTCGAGGCTCATGAAAAATAACCTTGCCGTGGCGGGGGGAATAGCCGTGATCTTGCTTATCCTGGTGGCCGCCCTGTCGCCGTTGCTCTCGCCATATGACCCGGCCAACGTGAATACGGGAATCCTTTTGCAGCCGCCTTCATTGCAGCACTGGTTCGGCACCGACGAACTGGGACGCGACGTCCTTAGCAGGATGATATACGGCGCGAGGATTTCTTTGATGGTCGGATTTATTTCCGTGGGCATAGCTACGATAATCGGAGTTATCGTCGGGGCGATAAGCGGCTTTTACGGCGGATGGGTGGACGAGATTATGATGCGCTTCGTTGACGTTATGCTCACTTTCCCGACCTTCTTCCTTATACTTGCGGTGATTGCCATGCTGGAGCCCAGCATTGTAAACGTGATGATCGTAATAGGCATAACGGGATGGATGGGCGTGGCAAGGCTTGTGCGCGCGGAGTTCCTTTCTTTAAAGGAACGCGACTTCGTTGCGGCGGCGAAATCGATAGGGCAGTCGGACTACTTGATTATCTTCCGGCACATACTCCCGAACGCCTTGGCGCCTGTACTGGTTTCGGCGACTCTTGGAATAGCGGGAGCGATTCTTACGGAATCGGCGCTGTCGTTCCTCGGAATAGGCGTTCAGCCCCCGACGCCTAGCTGGGGCAGTATATTAACCGAAGGGAAGAACTATATAGAGTTCGCGTGGTGGCTTTCGTTTTTCCCCGGACTTGCCATCCTCTTTACCGTGCTGGGATACAACCTGCTGGGCGAGGGGCTTCGCGACGCCCTTGACGTAAGGCTTCTGTAAAAACCTACTGTAATAATTGACTAATGTCATATCAAAATAATAACTGCGCGAGAAAATCATGTTACAATGTATTAAGAGTTTGTAACATAATATTATGAGTACTGTAAGAAAAGATGCGCCGCTGGTTTTTGGCGAGTACCTGGTTCAAAAAGGCGCCATAACGGTTGAACAGCTCCAGGGCGCTCTTTATGTGCAGATATGCAGGGGGCTTCTATTCGGCGAGATCGCCGTTGAGAGGGGCAAGTTGAACCACGACCAGCTTGATAAGGCGAGAAAGATACAGAAAGGTAATGAACACCCTGACAAAAAAATCGGCCAGATTGCCGAGATGCTGGGTTACCTTACAAATGACGACATCGACGAGGTGCTTGTTTGCCAGAATAATTCCCAAAGGAAGCTTGGCGATATTCTTATCGAACAGGAAGTGGTGAGTTCCGACGAACTTAACGGCTACCTGTCGGACTTCCACGCGCTAAAGGAAGGTTAGGGCTGAAACGCCGTTTGCCCAGCAAAAAGGATCGCCGCTTGATATTTCCTTGTGCAGCATTTAGGATTAACTCCAAAAGTAATGGAACGTAGTGAATTTAAAGGTAAAGTTGCCCTCGTAGTCGGTGGTAGCAGGGGCATTGGACGCTCAATTGCGCTAAGGCTTTCTAAGTCAGGCTTCGATATCTGGCTTACTTACAAAAGCAACCATGACGCCGCCAACAGCGCCAAATCCGAGATAGAGGCTATCGGTGTAAAGTGCGACCTGCTCTCGTTCGATGTCTCGGATTTTGCGCAAACGAAAAAAGCCCTTAAAGCGAAAGTCGAAAAGACCACTCCATATATACTTGTCTATAACTCGGGTATAGCCCGGGATAATTTACTTTTATGGATGTCCGAAGATGAGTGGAATTCCGTGATTTCCACAAACCTTAATGGATTTTACAATATTACAAGAAATATCCTTTTCGGCATGCTTAAGGCCAAGGAGGGCCGCATCATAGCGATTTCTTCGACCTCCGGAGAGGTGGGGCAAGCGGGACAGGTGAACTATGCCGCATCTAAAGCAGGCCTTATAGGGGCCTGCAAATCGTTGGCGCGGGAGGTGGGCAAAAGGAATATTCTGGTAAACATTGTGTCTCCCGGTTTTATCGAAACCGAGATGACTAAAGACATACCAAAAGACCAGGTACTCCCCTTAATCCCCATCAAGCGCCTTGGAAAGGCTGAAGATGTAGCTTCTGTAGTAAACTTTTTATGTACCGAAGCTGACATGTACATACATGGACAGGTAATTGGCGTCAATGGGGGCTTGGCAATCTAGGCGACTTCTTCAATAGATGCCATTCATTTAAGAGAGATATAGACTTGAAAAAATACGATAGTATTGTCGTGGGAAGCGGAGCCGCAGGGCTGACAATGGCTTCTCTGCTGGGCCTGAACGGCCATAAAATCCTGTTACTGGAAAAGGGGCCTCATATCGGCGGCTCCATCGGCAGATTTTACAGGAAGAAAATTCCTTTCGACATAGGTCTGCATTTCTCCGGCGGTCTCCATGAAGGCGGGATATTCAATAATGTTCTCAAGATTCTTGGGCTAAACGATTTCGTCAAGCCGTTATTTTTCCCCGAGGGCGTCGAGTTAAGCTATATATTCGAGGCCGAGGGTAAAGAGTACCTTCTCCCCACTTACGGGGTAAAAGACATAAAAGACAGGCTTATCGATTACTTCCCCGCTGAATCAAAGGCAATCGATAAATATTTCCAAATGGTGCAAGACGTTTGCGACAACACTGCCGCAATGGACCTTGGAAACTTTTCGGCCAAGCACCGTACGCTTGATGAGGACTTTGCTTCGTTGGATGAAGTTTTACAAACGCTGACCCCTGACCCTCTTTTAAGGGGGCTGATTAGCGCCTATGCGATGTGTTACGGGGTAAAGCCCTCGGAAATCTCCTTTGCCAACCATGCGAGGATGTGCATGAATTACTACGAGTCCATTGCGACGTTAGAAGGAGGCGGCGGGGCTCTTCTCGACGCATTCAAGGAAATATTCAAAAAGATTGATATTGACATACGCTGCAACGCGTCCATTGCGGAGCTGGCGGAGATCAACGATAGCAGGGTAAACCGGTTCGTGCTAAATACGGGGGAAGAAGTTGCCGCGGATAATTGCGTCTTTACAATTCATCCCCAAAGTATTCTGGAATTAATACCTGAAAAGAGCGTGAGCAAGGCGTTCAGGAACCGCGTTGCGTCATTTGAACCGTCGATGGGATTCTTTGTCGTCTTTGCGGCTCTTAACGACGCAACTAAAGGAAATGAAAATGAACCGAATGTAGTTTCCATATTCCCGCATAGCGATGTCAACCGGTTGCTGGACCCTCACTACAAAGGCGAAGAGTCGCTCTTTGTAATCAGATCGCTTGAAAAAACAAAGGATGGGAACCTGAACCCTTTGCAGCTTCTCCAGCCCGCTTTTCCGGGGGATACGCAGAAATGGGAAGGTTCGATTAGAGGCCAAAGGCCGCAGGAGTATTTAGATTACAAAGCGGCCAAAGTCGAGAAAATCAAGGCGCACTATTTTAAATATTTCCCCCGCCGTGAAGACGGTTTCAACCTTATAGACTCGGCCTCAATGCTTACGTTCAAGGATTATCTTAACAATCATGACGGCTGTGCATACGGAATAAAACAAAAAATCGGGCAGTTCAACCTGGTGGGAAAGCTGCCACTGCTCAACCTGTTTGCCGCAGGACAGAGCGCCGTACTGCCGGGCGTTGTGGGCGCCATGATGTCTTCCTTCATCGTTTCAAAAACGATACTTGACAAAGATCAATACGAACGGCTTGTTGGTAAGTACAATGGAACTTAACAGGGTAGTTATTACCGGGGTGGGCACGGTTACCCCTTTTGGTAAAGGCGTCGAACACCTTATGGCAGGCATAAGGGAAGGCCGAAGCGCTGTCCGGTACATGGAAGAATGGAAAGAGTATAAGGGATTGCGCACTTTGGTCGGCGCTCCGGCTGAATTGAAAGATGAAAAGAAAATCCCGCGCCAGAAAAGGCGCTCCATGAGCCCCATGAGCATATTCGCGGTACAGGCCGCCGAAGAGGCGGTTGCCGACGCCGGGCTGAACCTGAGGCAGATGCCTCCGCACAGGGTCGGATGCGTTGTTGGCTCTACGATGGGAAGCGCCCAAAGCATAAATGAGTTCTTTGAAAAATTCCTGCCCGAAAAAGATTTTATCGAAGCGTCGGCCATGGCGTTTTTCAAGGCAATGGGGCATACGACTGCCGTAAACGTGGCGCAGTATTTCGACCTGTCGGGGTATGTGATGTCGCCTGCGGCGGCTTGCGCATCGGCATTGCAGGCTATTGGCGAAGGATACAATATGTTGAGGCTCGGCGTTCAGGACGTAATCCTTTGCGGGGGAGCCGAGGAGCTACACCCTACTGTTTCCGGTATATTCGACAGCCTTTTCGCCACATCGCACAAGTACAATAACGAGCCGCAAAAGACGCCCAGGCCTTTCGACGCGGACAGGGACGGCCTTGTTTGCGGGGAAGGGAGCGGCATATTGGTTCTGGAGACATATGAAAATGCCGTTTCCAGGGGGGCGCCTATATATGCGGAGATATCGGGCTTTAACATAACCGGAGACGTGGAACACCTCAGCCGGTTAAATGAAGAGCCGATGAAGCATTGCGTGAAAGAGGCATTGAAAGAAGCGGGGGTCGCTCCCGGGGAGGTTGACTATATTAATGCCCATGCCACTGCCACGTTGCAGGGCGATCAGGCCGAAGCGTCGGTTCTGGCCGATATTTTCGGGAATTCTGTTCCCGTCAGCAGTTTGAAGGGGTATATTGGACATACGCTGGCTGCGTCAGGGGCGATAGAGTTGATTGCCACGCTGAAAATGATGCGGGAAGGGGTCGTTTACCCCGGCCTGAACCTGGATAATGTTGATCCGGCTTGCCGGGGAATTTACCATCCCCAAAAGCCGGTTAAAAAGGAGCTAAAGACTATTGTTAAGAATTGCTTTGCTTTCGGTGGAGTGAATACGGCCATGGTCTGCAAGAAAACGGATTAACGGGAGACTTTATGTCGAAAGAGGAAATCATCGAAATTATCAATGATATATTTGAAGACTCGTTTGAGATTGAAAAAGATAAAATTAA
>JAZFVB010000301.1:0-6575 GCA_036447515.1 Nitrospinota bacterium | reverse complement strand
CTTGGGGCGGCTTAAGCCGCGTTTAAACGTTCTGGCTTCTTTGGCCCTTAACATACCTGCCCATAAGGTACATCATTTTTGCCTGTTGCCAAACGCTTTTTTACCGGGATAAACGGCCGACTCGCCAAGCTCTTCCTCGATACGTAAAAGCTGGTTGTATTTCGACACGCGATCCGTGCGGCACAGCGATCCCGTCTTTATCTGCCCGGCGTTTACCGCAACGGCGAAATCGGCAATCGTCGTATCCTCCGTTTCGCCCGAGCGGTGCGATATTACGGTGGTGTAACCCGCCCTGTGCGCCGTCTCGACGGCCTCAAGCGTCTCGGAAAGGCTCCCTATCTGGTTGAGCTTTATCAGTATCGAATTTGCCACGCCCTTTCTTATGCCTTCCCTTAATATCTCCGGATTCGTCACGAAAAGGTCGTCGCCGACTACCTGCACTTTCCCGCCGATGGCGTCTGTCAGGTTCTTCCAGCCTCTCCAGTCCGCCTGGTCCAGCCCGTCCTCAATCGAAATTATCGGATACTGCCTTACCCAGTTTTCGTAGAGCCTGACCATGTCGTTGCTCGATAGCTTTTTGCCCTCAACGTGATATTTGCCGTTTTTGTAGAACTCGCTCGCCGCCGGGTCGAGAGCTATGAAGACGTCCTTTCCCGATTTGTAACCGGCCTTCCGCACGCCCTCAAGAAGAAGGTCAACCGCCTCGGAGTTCGAGCGCAGGTCGGGCGCAAATCCGCCTTCGTCACCGACGCTGGTCGAAAGCCCCTTTTTGGCGATAACCTTTTTAAGCGAATGGAATATCTCCGCCCCCATCCTGAGCGCCTCGCTGAAAGACGACGCCCCGACGGGCATTATCATGAACTCCTGGAAATCGACGTTATTGTCGGCGTGCGAGCCGCCGTTGAGCACATTCATCATCGGCACCGGCATGACCCGCGCCGACGTTCCGCCGAGATAGCGGTAAAGGGGCAGTCCGCGGTGGTTGGCGGCGGCCTTGGCAACGGCCAGCGATACGCCCAGGATGGCGTTCGCGCCGAGTTTCTTCTTTGTGCTTGTACCGTCCAGCTCCAGCATCCGCTTATCTATTGCAAGCTGGTCGATGGCGTCGTAGCCGATAAGCGCGGGGGCTATTACCGTGTTTATGTTCTTTACGGCCTTAAGAACCCCCTTGCCGCCGTAATGCTTGCCCTTGTCCCTCAGTTCAAGCGCCTCGCGGATGCCGGTGGAAGCTCCCGAGGGAACCGCGGCGCGGCCCATGGAGCCATCGTCGAGGTAAACATCGGCCTCCACGGTGGGATTGCCCCTTGAATCGAGTATCTCGCGACCAATAATAGCTGCTATTTCGCTCATTACACCCTCCAAATGGCCTGACTGGTTAGCATTAACTTAAAGTAGAATTTTAACCCAATTCGGGCCGCAAAAGTAAATTGTTTATTTCTCCCAAAGATATAAAATAGATAATGTTATAGACGCCAACGGACGATAAGGAAGTGATGAACGAGGAGGAAGAAGTGAGCGGAATCGACACGCGAAAGCTCATGCGCGAAGAAAGAAAGGCCTTTGGGCGCCTGAAGGAACTCGTGCGCAAATACCGGCTCATAATACCGCACGTCTCGGGCCGGTCGGAAGGCCTTGAAGAAAAGATGTCCAAGCTGCAAGCCAACAAAGACGAATCCGAGGGAAAGCGCAAAAAGATAGTGGCAAGGATAGTAAAGGCAGAAAAAAAGATTAAATCCCTGGACGGGCAGATGGTGGAGATACTCGTGAAAAAAAGCGGCCTGATCTCCCAATACAATCTTTATCTTGAAGGCAGGCTGCCCTCGCAGAACTCAAAGGCGACCGCACGGGACAGCCTGGCGGATCTGGCGATACAGAAGGAAAAGTTCCTGATAAACGCAACAAAGGCCTTCAGCGAACTGGAAACCAAGCTGAAAGAACTGGAAGAAAGAAAAAAATCGATTGAAAAGCAGAAAGACGGCGCAAGAAAACGCATTGAGGACTTTGAAAGCAAAGCGAAAATGGCTTCAAAAAAGATAAGCCTTTACCGGGCGGACATCGCAGCCGTTTCCAAGGAACTGGAGCGCCACGGTAGAAACGAACGCGAACTTAAAAAGCAGTACGCCGACCTTGTTTCCATGATGAAGGAAGTTCCCGACATGTCTTCATGGTCCCTTAAGCTGGTTGAGGAAGCCTTCCTCGCCGCGCACCCGAAGACAAAAATCATGGAACTTTCCAACCCGGTAACCGATAACCAGCTTCCGCTCCATTGACTATGATCGCCGGCCATGGCATCGACCTGGTGGAAATCGAAAGAATGAGGCGCATCCTCTCCAAACACGGCGGCAGGTTTACACAAAAATTCTTCGACCCGCGTGAAAACGAACAGGCCAAGGCGTTCAAAGACCCGGCGCCTTTTTACGCCGCGCGCTTCGCCGCAAAGGAAGCCTTTTCAAAATCGATGGGAACAGGCTTTATAGGATTCGGATTCAGCGACGTGGCCGTCTTAAGGGATGAAAACGGCCCTCCGCGCTTCGATTTCTCCCCGCGATTAAAAAAACTCTTTCCCGGCATCGAACCGGAGGACTTCATTCTTTCCATCTCCCACGAAAAGGGGATGGCGGCCGCATCGGTCATTCGCGTAAAAAAACGCTGACGCCTCGCGCACGCACAATTCCCCTCCTCGAAATACCGTATGCCGGTGGCATATTTTTTTAATGACCAGTGCGCGTTTTATGGTAGGCTATTGCCATAATTTGGTGACCGTAGTTATTTTAATCAATATAAGAGGGGGAATTAATAAATGGCAAAAGCAATGACCAAATCGCAAATCATGGACACCTTGGCAAAAGAAAACAATATGACCAAAAAGCAGGCAAACGAAATCGTCGAGTCTCTCATAAACCTGGCCTATAAAGAATCTAAAAACGGCTTTACGTTGCCGGGCTTGGGAAAACTCGTACTGGTGAAAAGAAAAGCCAGAATGGGCCGCAACCCGCAAACCGGTGAACCGCTAAAAATTCCGGCCAAAAGGGTCTGCAAGTTCAGAATCGGCAAGGCATGCAAGGACGCGGTACTGGGCAAAAAATAGCCTCCATACTATTGCCCAACGATTACGGCCTTCCGGATTCTCCGTGTTGGGACGGGCGCGGAGAACTCGGAAGGGCCTTTTATAATTGCGTAAGATCATGCTGAAAATAGTTTCCACTTCCCAGATGCGGGAGATCGACAGAGTTACCATAAAAAAATTCGGCATTCCCGAAACCATCCTCATGGAAAACGCCGGGTTGCAGTCTTTTTATTACCTTAAAGAATGCCTGGGTTCAATCAATGGCAGACGGTTCGGAATATTCTGCGGCAAGGGAAGCAACGGGGGCGACGGCTTCGTCCTCGCGCGCCAGCTCGAAATAAACGGAGCAAACGCAACCGTATACCTGCTTGCAAAGAAATCCGAACTGAAGGGCGACGCAAAACTCAACATGAAGGCCTTTTCCAACATGGGCGGGGAAATAATCGAAACCCTTAAACCCGCCGACATAAGAAAGTTGAAGTCCCGCATACGGCACGAGGACGCGCTGGTCGATGCAATGCTGGGCACGGGAATCAGGTCGGCTCTTAAAGGAGTTTATAAAACCGCCGTCGAATCGATTAACGAATGGGCGGATTTCGTGCTTGCGATAGACATCCCCACCGGAATGAGTTCGGACTCCGGCATTTCTTACGGTACGCACATTATTGCCGACGCCACTATCACCTTCGGATACCCAAAAACGGGAATGATCTTCTATCCGGCCGCCCGGTCGGTGGGCGAACTGATGGTGGCCAACATAAGCTTTCCGACGCAGGCGCTCGACGAGTCGCCATGCGACGCATATCTGCTGGATGAGGAGTGGGTGCGCGCGGCCATGCCCGTGCGCGATCCGGCGGACCACAAGGGGAGTTACGGCCATGCCGTGGTATGCGGGGGAGCTACCGGCATGGGCGGAGCGGCGGGACTGGCCGCGCTGGCCGCACTTAAGGTCGGCGCGGGGCTGGTTACCGCCGCCGTTCCCCATTCGCTCAGCATCGAGTTCGAGATGGGAATAAAGGAAGTGATGTCGTTCCACCTCGGAAAAGACCTGGGCAAACCTGAAAACGCCGAGGCGCTGACAGGATTTTCCAACGACAAATCGGCCCTTCTCATCGGCCCCGGCATGGGGCGCGGCGCGAAATTGACCGACCTTGTAACGAAGGTCGTGGCGGGCGTCAAAAAGCCTATCGTGATAGACGCCGACGCCATCACCAACATTGCCCCGAAAAAAGATATCTTGAAAAAGGCCTCCGCGCCGGTGATAATCACGCCGCACCCGGGGGAAATGAGCCGCCTTATCGGCGTTAGCGCCAAAGAGATAAACGAAAACCGGTTGAAAACCGCCAAGGGCTTCAGCAAAAAGTACAAGTGCATCACCGTCCTAAAGGGAGCGCGCACCGTGATAGCCGCACCGGACGGTACGGCCTACGTCAACGCCACGGGAAACCCGAACCTTGCGTCGGGAGGCTCCGGCGACGTTCTGGGCGGGATGATCGTGGGCTTTTTAGCGCAAGGCGTCGAGCCGATGACAGCCGCCGCACTTGCCGTTTACCTGCACGGCCTCGCCGCCGATATCTACACCGAAGAGAAAAACGAATATTCGCTTACCGCAAGCGAATTGATCGATTTCGTGCCGGTGGCGATTACAAAGGCGCTGGCTGAAGAGGAAGATTGATATAGAGGCGTTTCGCCTAAACCCTGACTAGCAACCTGCCGGAAGAAAATTTAAACCTTCAAATTTTGACATTTTTTCCCACCTGTCTACTTTTTTGGAAGTTTTTGCCGGTTGATCACACGGATAATTGTAGGTTTCCTTACCCCAGATGACACGTAATTAGTTGATATATAACAAGTTAACCTAATTTTTCCGGTTTTGGCACCGCCTTTGCTCTATCTTAGGGCATGATGGAACTAGGAATAGTTAGCGAAAAAGCTGAAAGCAAAAAGTTAAGGGCCCGCAAGAACGGGGTCAGAGTTTGCCATCATTGCAGAGGTCACCTGCGGTACTACCGGGGTACGCTGACCTGCCTGATGTGCGGGCGTGATGTTGATCACTCCTGCAAAGATTGTATAGCCAACCAAGATCTCCTTGTGGAGACATAAGGAGGTTCTTACCCTACTTTTATCCTACGTTGGACGGGCACCTAGAAGATTACCCCCCTTTTAGGTGCCAACTTTTTTTGCGCCCATATAAAAACTGAATTCCCGTATTATGGCGCCCTGGCTGTCCGGCTCCTTTTGAAACCGCGTTTTTACGAACCGGCGAAAGCCATCACCATATCGATCGGTATGTGGTCTTTTATGGCGTTGCCGTAAAATGCGGTTTGGATTTTCATCTCGGCGTCGATAAGAAAATCGCCCGGTATTCTCGTGACGCTGCCTTCAATTTTACCGGGCATGAATCCGGACGTCATCGCCTTTACGCCCGTAACGATGTTCGCGGGATTCAGAAACCCGGCGACGCTGGTTTCAAGGCGGTACAGTTCGTACAGGTTTTCCTCCGGGTCGGACAGCATCGTGAAAGGCGGTTTTTGCTTTCCCACGTATTTGGCGATGCTTTCGGGCGGACTCTGGAAAACGCTGATAATCTCCAGACCGTTTTTTGTAATGTCGCCGTAGTTTACAATTATTTCCCTTACCCGCAAGTTGCAAAGCGGACAGGCGGCGTAACGGAAAAAGGCCAGCCATACTTTCTTGCCTTTCAACGAATGGAGTGAAAACCCGTCTCCCCGCCACGTTTGCGCCGTAAAGTCGGGGGCGACTACGCCGCCAGTCAGTTTATTTTCCAACGAATTGCCTCACAAATAATGTTTTTTTTATACGTCAACAGGTTTTGAAGCCTGTGGCTATATATTTATTTAAACCGATATTTAGCAAAAAATCCATCCCACGTTGCGCGCAACGCCTCCCCTTTCCCATCCTGATATAATCGGCCGATGAACAAGGGGCTTTTTGACGACGTCGGTAAAGATGGCAAAACCGAAAAAAACGCCAAGCACAAAACGCCGCCCGGCAGTGCACCGTTGGCCGAAAGGATGCGCCCGCGCACCTTCAACAACTTTGTCGGCCAATCCCATGTAGTAGGAGAAAAAAAACCGCTTAGAAGACTTATCGAGGAAGACACCTTCGGATCGCTCCTCCTTTGGGGGCCGCCGGGTTCGGGCAAAACGACGCTGGCCGAAATCGCCACGGGCGTAAGCGGCAGGCGGATGTTCAAGCTGAGCGCCGTCGAATCGGGCGTGAAGGAACTTAAAGAAGTCATTAAAGCCGCGCGCTACAACGCCGACAGCGGAAAGAAGAACGTCTTGTTTATCGACGAAATCCACCGTTACAGCAAGGTACAACAAGACGCGCTGTTGCCCCACGTCGAAAGCGGGCTTGTTACGCTAATAGGCGCAACCACCGAAAATCCATCTTTCGGCGTGATCCCCGCGCTAAGGTCGCGTTGCCAGGTTGTAGAGCTTACGCCTTTGTCATTCGATGAGATAAAGGAAATCGTCAAATCCGC
>JAZFVB010000300.1:0-5078 GCA_036447515.1 Nitrospinota bacterium | reverse complement strand
CCGCACCGCCTTGGCAGGTAATTTCCTATTAGAACGACGGAATTCAACGATTGCCATTCGTTGCCGGAGTTTCGTTCTTCGGTTTTCTCCATCATGGAATTATAGACGAAAAATGGCGGGGTTGACGAGACTCGAACTCGCGGCCTCCTGCGTGACAGGCAGGCGCTCTAACCAAACTGAGCTACAACCCCGCAATACGGAAATGAGAATTGTAAAGTTCTTTCATTATAGAGTCAATTCGAATTATTGGCCATTATTTGCGCCTTACGGCAAGGCTAAGCGTTTGAGTAGTGGTGCCGGGCCAGATCGCCAAAAGAGGACTGGCGATGAATATCGACGAATAGGTTCCAACTAATATTCCGATGATAAGGGCAAAGGAGAATTCGTGGATAACCGATCCGCCGAAATGGAATATGCACAGAACCACTACCATCGTCGTGCCGGAAGTGATTATCGTGCGGCCCAGCGTCTGGTTTATGCTCACGTTAACCAGCTCTTTAATAGGCAGCGTCCTCTTTAGACGCAGGTTTTCGCGTATGCGGTCGAACACCACTATCGTATCGTTAAGCGAATAACCGATCACCGTTAAAAGCGCGGCGATCACCGGCAGGGTGAATTCGCTTCCGGTAATCGACAGCGCGCCCACGGTAATCACCGTATCGTGTGCCAGCGCAATAACCGCGGCCACCGCAAAACGCAGTTCGAAACGGTAAGAAATATAAATAAGGATACCGATAAGCGAATAAACGAGCGATAGAACGGCCTTGGTGGAAAGGTCGCTGCCCACCTTCGGCCCTACCATCTCCACGCGCTCGATAGAGATTCCGTCTTCGCCGTAGCGCTCTATAAGGGCTTGCTTTACTCTGTTGACAGCCGCCGTATGCTCCCCCTCTTTGGTCTTTATATTTATAAGAATGTCTTCCGGTTCCCCGAACCCTTGTATGTCGCCCTTGCCCAGTTCCAGCGTGCCTATTACCCGGCGCACTTCTTCAAGTATCGGCGCGTCTTTGAACTTCACCTGTATCAGCGAACCGCCCGCGAAATCTATTCCGTATTTAAGGCCGCCATGCAGCGCTATGATACCAATCGTAGCGGCTATCATGGCAACGGATAGGGTGAACCCCATCTTTCTATAACCAAGGAAGTCGATGTGGAGAGTTTTGGAAAATATCTTCATTAGATGCTCAGGCTCTTAATTTTGCGGTTCGAAAGGATAAGGTTGAAGAACGTGCGCGACACGAATATCGACGTAAAAAGCGATGCAAGTATTCCAATAGTGAGCGTAACGGCAAACCCTTTGAGGGGACCCGTGCCGAACTGGAAAAGCACCACCGCCGCGATAAGCGTCGTTACGTTAGCGTCGATAATCGTCAAGAAAGCCTTGGAAAACCCGCTGTCCACGGCCGCGCGGACCGTTTTCCCGTTTGCTATTTCCTCGCGTATGCGCTCGAACACAAGGACGTTGGCGTCAACCGCCATGCCGATCGTAAGGATTATTCCCGCTATGCCGGGAAGCGTAAGGGTGGCGCCCAGATATCCCATCGCCCCGGCAAGCAGTACCAGGTTCATTGCCAACGCAATGTCGGCTACCACGCCTCCCACCCGGTAGTAAACCAGCATGAAAAGGACGACAAGCGCGAATCCCCAGACGATGGACTTGATGCCGCGCGAAACCGAATCGGCTCCGAGCGATGGCCCTACGGTGCGCTCTTCAAGGAGGTCGAGCGGCGCTGGAAGAGCTCCCGCGCGAAGGACGATGGCCAGGTCGTGCGCCTCCTCCGCCGAAAACGAACCGGTTATCTGCGCCCTGCCCCCTCCTATGCGCTCCTGAATTACCGGCGCGGAATGTACTTTTCCGTCGAGTACGATTGCAAGCCTTTTCTTTACGTTCCTTGCGGTTATTTCCTCAAAGCGCTTGGCGCCTTCGCTGTCGAACATCATCAAAACGTAAGGTTCGTTAAAGCGCTGGTCTATGCGCACGTCGGCGTCGGCTATCGATTCGCCGCCGAGGAGCACCCGTTTTTCAAGTAGGAGACCCTCTTTTTGTTCGAGCGTTCCCGTTATCGGGTTTTTTTCATAGTTGTATACAAGTTCCAGCCCGGAAGGGATTTGGCCCTCTATCGCTTTGGCTACGGAGAACTTTTCATCCACCATTTTAAACTCGAGCCTTGCGGTGGTTTTTATAAGCGATTTCGCGCGTTCGGGGTCCTGTATGCCGGGAAGCTGGATGAGTATCCTCCTGTCGCCCTGTCTTTGAAGGGTCGGCTCTGCGACGCCGAACTGGTCGATACGGTTTCTGAGCGTTTCCAGCGCCTGGTCGATGGCGTTTGCAACAATAGTTTTTGCGCGAGTTTCGCTCATTTCGTAACCCAGAACCAGACCGTCGGTAATTTCCGGCACGTCTATAAGGTCGTTGAAGTCGACAATTATTCTACGCGCGGGGGCCAAGTCGTTTTGTTGCGCAAGCTCCACCCGTATCCTGCTTTGCGAGTCAAGGCTTACGTCCAGCGGCGTGATGCCGTCTTTTTCGAGCGCGGTCCTGACGTCCTCCACAGTGCGCTCAAGGGTCATTTCAACGGCTTTTTCCGCCTGCACCTCATAAACAAGGTGCATCCCCCCCTGAAGGTCGAGCCCCAGGTTTATCTTTTCCTTTAGGGGCAGTCCCGCAAAAAGAGCCGCGGCGAGAACAAACCCGATAAGGGCGAAACGCCAGACTATCGGTTTATACATTCGGGGTCCGTTACTTTTTTTCTAAAATGTTGGTCACGTTGATTTTTAACTTTACGTTTTCCGCTACCTTCAGGACAATAACATCGTCCTTGATTTTCGATATGGTCCCGTAAATGCCTCCCGTTGTCATGACGTTGTCGCCTTCGGCAAGG
Source organism: Nitrospinota bacterium (assembly GCA_036447515.1). Taxonomy (GTDB): domain Bacteria; phylum Nitrospinota_A; class UBA7883; order JACRGQ01; family JACRGQ01; genus JAZFVB01. The sequence continues at coordinate 2,196 of JAZFVB010000300.1, read as the reverse complement.
CTGTGCTGCATATCCTTCGTTTCCTGCTGTTTTTTGTTCTGCGGCCTGATGATAAGGAAATAGAAAATGAGCACCAGGAATATAAGGGGCGCAAAGCTCATTATCATATCAAAACCGCTCGGCTCCGCTCCCGCAGGCGGCGCCATTGCGTAGGCAACTTGCGATAACATAATTCCTCCTTTTACCATTCTTTCATGCGAAAACGGCATGCGAAAACGGCCAAAAAATTAAAAAAGAAATTGTGAGTATAACACATTAAAACTTGGGTGGTTACCAAAATAAAGGAGACCGGTTTGCTTTGCCATGGCGCGGCTATCCGCGCTCTTCTTTCCTTGCCCGCCTTCTTTCCTCCATTTCCTTCAGCTCTTCTTCAAACATGTCTACGGTCAAAGGACACGGCGGCCTGTTTTCATCCACGTGCTGGCAGTCTTCCTGGTCGCACTGAACGTAATATTCGGGTTTTTTGCCGAAATAAAGGATCGTCTTCTGCTTTAAGGTTCCCTTTATGCTCTCGGTTACAACGCCGCATTCAACGTCCTTTTGCTTTTTCCTTGCCATTCAAATTCCCTTCTAGCTAACATACAATTAAAAGTGGGTTTAATTATAGAACAGCGCGGCCCTACATGATATAAAAAATAGCGGGGTGTTATGGATTTTCAGGAAGTGGCGGAAAAACTCAGGGAGTTTGCGCAAAAGCGCGACTGGGAAAAATTCCACAGTCCCAAAAACCTTGCGTCCGCGTTGGTGGTGGAGGCCGCCGAACTGCTGGAGATTTTCCAGTGGATGAAGGAAGAAGAAAGCAGAACGCCCGACGAACGCGTTCTTGCAAAGATCAGGGAGGAAATTGCAGATATACAAATTTACCTTGTAAGGCTGTCCGACATTTTGGGCATAGACCTTTCGGACGCGGTAAAGAAAAAAATAGAAAAGAACTCCGAAAAATATCCGGTTGAGAAGTCGCGCGGGAATTCCAAAAAATATGACGAGATTTAGGAACGCGGCTTTCGCCATGACGGGGTTTGGGTATGCTTAACTCGTGATCCTTAAAAAATCCTCGACCCTCGCCCCAGTTTTTATAATCGTTTTTACATTAGCCCTTAACGTCGCCTTTGTTTTCGAGCAGGAGGCAAAGCCGACCACCGGTTTCTTTCGTCACAACGCGGCATTCGATTCCTCACGCTTCCTGAATGAAGCAAAAATTATCGAAGAGGATGGGTTTTACGCTTCTTCGGGAAAGCGCAGGCTTCCCCCCGCTTACCCGCTGCTTATAGCCGCCTTTAATTATATTTTCGGGTCAAACGGATCTGCCCCACTTATTTTCCAGGCGATGCTGAATACCGGCTCTCTTGCCCTTATCTATTTCATCTCGTCGGTATTATTTGGCCGCGTACCGGCCCTAATTGCGATTGCCGTATCCGCCCTTTACGGGCCGTTTGTCTTTTACGGCGGAATGTACCTTCGCGCTTCCCTTGTGACCTTCGAGTCTCTTGCGGTTGTCGCCCTGCTCTTGGCGGGCAGGAAAAAGGCCTTTTGGAACGTTTTGGCTGGAATAATGACCGCACTCTTAACCCTTACGCGCCCTTATCCGTTAATCGTGCTCGCCGCCCATGGATGGCTAGTACATAAACTGGTCCAAAATCGAAATAAGCGCGAGGCATATAAAATATTTTCTTTCGTAGCGGCCTTCGTTATCGTCATACTGATATTCAGCCCTACGCAACGATTCAAGGCTGACAGCCCGCAACGCGCACCTGAAAGCAATTACACTAACGCCATTGCGCACTTCCTTAGCGGCAACGTTCTCGACTCAAACTATGGGTACACCTGGGGCGATACCCCGATTAAGGTGAAATTGTTGGAAAAAAGCGGGGGGTCTTTAACTAAAGGGGCTCTGTTGATTTTTTCCGAGATTTTCAAGAACCCGTGGGATTACGCCAAATTCTATTATAAGAAAATCAAAATATTCGTTGGCGGGTTTGAGCCGCCTTCCAATTACAATTTCTACCTGTTCAAAGATGAACTCTCATTGGTTCTATGGGCGCCGTTCATCTCGCTGGGATGGATAGTCCCATTTACTCTATTAGGTCTTTGGGAAGGACGCTCGCAATCCCGCAACATCTCAATACTCTACATATGGATATCGGCCCTTGCTTTAAGCATATTCATTTTCCCCATCCAGTCGCGTTACCGGCTGCC
>JAZFVB010000299.1:0-9416 GCA_036447515.1 Nitrospinota bacterium | reverse complement strand
TCTTCGCCGACCGTTCTGCCCCTGAGATACGAAATCCCGAAAACGCCAGGCACTTTTTTGACTATGTCGTATATCTTTTTCAGTTCGTCCATTTCCGGCGCGGAATCCATCAGTCCCTTTATGGCGCTCTTGTTCAGCTCGGAACCTATCTTAATAACCACAAGGGATACGCCGATAGCCGCCAGCGGGTCCGCGATAGGAAAACCGAAGGTGGCGAAGATAATTCCCACCATCACGGCAAGCGAGGAAAATGCGTCCGACCTGTTGTCCCAGGCGTTGGCTATAATCGCCGGGCTGTTATTTTCCTTACCCACGCATCTTTGGTAGCGGAACATGATTTCGTTGAGCGAGACCGAAATCAGCACGCCGAACAGCGCCACCCGCGCCGGGGCTTCCAGATTGCCGGCGATGATGCTCTTGATTGAGCTGACCATCAGCAGTAAGGCGCCGCCGATAAGGATCAGCCCCACAATCGACGACGAGATGTACTGGATGTTGCCGTGCCCGTAAGCGTGGTCCTCGTCGGCCGATTTGCTCGAAATCTTCAGGCTGATCATCGTAACGATGTTGGCTATAAGGTCTGCGGAGGAGTGAAATGCGTCCGCTATCAGCGCCGTGCTGCCGCTAAGGACGCCCAATGAGCCCTTAAAAAAAACCTGTGCGATATTTACGAAAAAGGCATACCATACCACCTCGTCACGGCATTTGGCGCAGTGGTCGAATTTCATTACTTGTTAAGGTAATCAAGTATGCACTGGCCGGGAATCTTGTAATTTCCGTTTACGGCCTTGGCGGTTATTTTTTTACTCTTTATAAGTTTGATTACGTCTTTACGGTCTATGCCCAAAAAGCGGGAAACCTGCCCCGTATTGTATATCCTTGATGGCGAGATTTCGTAGGTGGTTTTATCGTAGATCTGCTTTACGGCGGCAACCAGCGAAATTACAATGCTTGTCCTTAGGAGTACGGTCCACAGCATTTTTACTTTTTGTTTCCATCCGGCAACAATCGTTCGAAAGTTTTCGGCGTCAATACGGGAACCTCCAGAACATTTTCCGAAGCTTTAAAGTATTCGAACCTGGAAAATCCGGTGGCCCTTGCAAGGATGTACCACGGAAAGGCCGAAACCGCGTGATTATATACGCGCGCGTTATCGTTGTACTCGGTTCGGCGGTCAGCGATTCGGTTTTCTATATCTACCAGCTTATCCATAAGCTGCAGGTAAGAGGAGTATGATTTTATGTCCGGGTACTGCTCGACAACGGCCAAAAGCCTTGAAAGCGAAGAAGCGACGGATACGCCCGGTTCCTGCGCCGCCATACCTCCGGGCAATAGCGAAGAAGCGACATCGGGATTTTTCGATATCTCGGAAAGGAGTTCGTTGGTCCGGTTCAGGTCCGAGCGGACGCTGGCCACGTGCCGGAATATTTCCTTCTCGACGGCGGCCTGGTTGAGGGTTATGTTTACCAAATTGGCAAAAAGGTTCTGGCGCCTTTGCAGGGTCGTCTCCACGTGCCCCTTTGAAGAAAGCACTTTCTCATTCAGGTCGATAAAGCGGTTGAAACTGTACAACGAGGAAGCCGACAGCATCAATGCGGCCAGCACGGACATGGCCATAATCAGCCCCTTGGCTTTTATAGGCTTGAAAAAGGGGCGTTTGGGCGCGATTTCTTCCTGATACAGTGTCCGGACAAGCGCCTTCATGCGGCGCATGCGGTCTACACTGACATCCTCGGAGCTTATGTCCTCGTCTTCAATCTTTATCCTGGGATTTGCCATTTACCGTTTCCGTTAATTTGTATCTTCCAGCTCCAGGGCTTTCTTGAAGTTTGCCACGGCCGACTTCCTGTCGCCCTTCTGCTCGTATGCGAATCCGAGAGCCTGATAGACCTTTGCCTCGTTCGGATTTATTCCAATTGCGGAGCCGAAGGCCTTTATGGCTTTGGGGTATTCCTTAAGGTTGTCGTACGCCATGCCAAGCCGGTAGTAGAGGTCGAACTTGTCTTTGGATCTGGCAATGGCTTTTTCCAGCATTCCCACGGCTTTCTTATACGCCTTGGCCTGAATGTATGCCATTCCAAGGGCCGAGGCGATTTTGGCGTTTTTCGGTTCGAGCTTGCTTCCCTTTTCCAAAAGTTCGATCCCGTCTTTCCGCTTATCGGTCCTCAGGTACGAAACGCCCAGAAAAAAGAGCGTTTCAGCGTTTTCAGGATTTTTCTTAAGTACTTTTTCAAGCATCGGCACGGCCTGTGAGTACTTTTTACGTTTGGCGTGCGCTATTCCCTTGTTGCGGTAATAGTCCAGCTGCATTTCCCTGTTGATGGAAAAGAGAGATTTATAGCCGTCGATTGCGGCTGTGGAAACCTTTTTTGCCACCAGAAATCCCGCCATAGCGTACAATCCCACCTGGTCGGTGACACCTGCCACGCTCCTAATTTGTTTTACTGCCATCGTTTCTCCTCCTGTAGTTCAAACTATAATACCTCAATTCAATTGACAATTACATGGCATACTTTGCACGGCCCCCGGTCCTGATGCGGAGATTTCATAACCGCCCTTATCATCGGCGGCGGCAGCGTAATGCCGTCCGGATCGGGCCTTACGTGGCCTGTATTTCCGATTGGGTGGCACGTTGTGCACGACCCCCGGTAGGGATGCGGCATCAGCGCGCCCGCCAGTATCATCGGCGCGGTCTCCATCTGTGCGAACCCAAGCTCGGCTTTGCCCCTTAGTGTCAGCTTTACGCGCCTGCCGTATCGCAAAACGGTAAGCGGAACGCTGCTCCTGTTCTTTACGCGCTTCGATTCCATTAACATTTCCTTGAGCGTATGAACTTTGTGGCCGTTGATTTCCACCAAAATATCGCCCCCCAAAAGGCCCGAACTTGCGGCAAAGAGCGTAACCTCATCGACCAGCAGCCCCGAAAGGCCCGGCGGAAGCTGCATCTTTTGCTTGAATTCCGCGCTAAGGGCCATGATTTCCATCCCCTGCCAGTGGCCTTCGGCAAGCTTGATATCGGGCGCGGTGTAGCCTCTGTCCGGCCCGGGGGCCACAACTGAAGCCGCAACACCGCCTATTGCGCCGCCAGCCGTGGTATCTCCCGCATTTGCATCCCACGACCTGGCGGTAACGAGCGGCGCCTGATTACCGTTTTTGACGGACCGCTCCGGCACGGGAATAAGCCCGCCACTTTCGGCAATTGACGCGATTTTCGGGTTGACAGGAAAATCGCCGTAATTGGGCGAATCCAAAAGGTTGTACCCCATAACAACAACGATGGAAATTATCCCGACCAAAAGGACTTTCTGTCCGGTATTCATGGCAACAGGAACATCTTTATAGATATTACGAACATAAGGATTACATAGACCCACTTGAGCATGTTTACCGGCGCCGTCTTGGTGAGCCACGCGCCGATCACCCCGCCAGCATAAGCGCCGGGGGTAAGGAAAAACGCAAGAAGGAGCGGTGTCTTCCACTCGAACGCGCCTATGCTCGTGCCGTGGACCATCGCCACAACCGCGCCGACCAGCGACGCGAAGAATATCATGACCGAGCTGTTGGCGATGGCGTTTTTAAGGGGAATCTTGGCCGCGTATCGCTGGAGCGGAACCTCCACAACGCCTCCGCTTATACCCAAAATGCCGCTTACGATACCCATCGGCACCCCAAGCAACCCCTCCTTGACCATCTCTTTGTCGAGGTAGCCGTCCTGTTCCACCAGCCTGTCGAGGGCGGAACTGCTTTTATTTTTCCGCTCGTCTTTTTTAATTTCCCGCTTCGGCTCCTCTTCATCTTCATCGTCGGAAGGCTGGAAAATTTCAATAAGTATCTTGACGCTGAGTGAAAAGGCGAAAATACCCAGCAGGTACTGGATCATCACATGCCCCATGTAGTTGCCCAGGAAGTAACCCAAAACCACGCCGCCCATCGCCCATGGTATAAGGCGGCGGACTTTGCCGATGATTATCAGGTTGTCCCTGCTGTATCGAAGGGCCGCGGAGCCGTAAAGAAAGATATTTGTTATGTAGGCCACCGGACGGATCAGGATGGTGCCGTATCCGAAAAAGAGCATAAGCCCGGTTACCTTTATTATGCCTCCGCCCATCGTCATCATGCCCCCGCTGATTCCCGCAACGAGCCCCAGCGCCAAAAGCCCTATTATCGATTCCAGCGAATAACCCCAAAGGGTCCATCCGGTGTGGGAGGTGTCTATATTGGCCGCCTGCCCGTTTTTTAAAGCCGCGTTAAGGCCTAATGCCCAAGGGCTGGTAACGGCTCCGCCGTCGTTCCGGTTGAACCCCTGGGTAATCATCGTGTTTTGGCGTTCGATGGTCGCCCGCGCCATCTGCCACCAGGCGTCGGCTTTCGTGCGTTCGGCGGGCGGTTTAAAAGATTGCCGTAATTGCGGCAACGGGCGCGTTGCGGCGGCATTAACTCCCTCCGTCTCAAGCGGCTCCCAGTTGGGGTTTGGCATATTTCTTGGCGGAGCGGTTGCCGGAGACCGCGCGAAAGACTGGCCCACGGCTCCAGTGGAAATCATGAACTGGACTACGTCCTGAAAATGGGCCACGACCACGTGTGAAGGAATCGCGTACCCGGTAACGCCCCTTCCCGGCGTTTCCGCCGCTAAATTAAGCCCTATCATAACGCCCTTGTCGTTCAGGAGCGGACCGCCGCTTTGCGACCATACGTAAACGGCATCGGTTTGAATCATATTTGTAAATAATGTTCCGCCAAGGTTTACATCCATACTCGTCTGGCTGATCATCCCCTTTTTGGCAACAAGGTTTGAACCCGGGGAATTGCCGAACGCGTACACGGTCTCGCCCGGCCTCAGCGCCAGCGAATCGCCGACGGACATGAACGGGAATATATCATTGGAGATCAGCTTTAACAGGACGATGTCGTGCGACGGCACAACCTTGACTATCTCTGCCCGGTATTGTTTCGGGCCGCCCGGCGTCCGCACCGTAACGGCGACATCTTGAATGTTGGATACCGAGTGCAGGGCGGCGATTACATACCCGTCCGGATTTATCAAGACTCCCGAGCTGGAGCCTGAAACCTGCGCCCGGCCGTTGGCGTCCACGCCGCCTACGTTTACGACCGTCTGCCGGATTACGGAATTCAACTGGTCGATCACGTTTGCCCCCACCGAAAGGCCGGAGGCCTGGCCGTCGCCGGAAAAGTATTCGAATTCAGACTGCCAAAAGTACGAATCCTTCAGTACATGGAATCCCCATCCGAAGGTCGCCAGGCAGACAACGCCCATCACGAAGGCCAACGGCTGCCACGCCCTCTTGCAAAAAGGGAATATTTCGCCGGGCGCCATTTTTTTATCGGCCATCTTTATTCCGCCACCAGTACAATATAGACCGAGGACAGGAGCAGGAAGATCACCATTATCGGTACTCCCCATCCGAGGAACTCCTTGAAATCGAGCCCTCTCCCCGATGGAATGTACTTCGCCATTTCAGGGTATTTTTCCAGCGCTTTTTCCAGTTGGGATGAAGCTATCGACCCCGCCGTTGCGCCCGTCAGCGCGGCTGAAGACCCCGCCAGAACGCCCAGCGACAACGCCCACCAAACCGTTTTGCCCGGGATATAAAAACTCATCTGCGCGGCCACCGGAATGAAAAACGCCGTGGATGGTCCGGCATTTAAAAAAACGGTCACGAATCCGGCAATCCACATAAGGGCCAGCAGTTCCAGCGTGCCGTTGCCGTTGCCGATTTTTTCTATAAGCCATGCCAGGCCGTTCAAAACGCCGGCCGCGTTCAGGCCGCCGACCATTACGAATAGGCCGGCGAAAAATAGTATGTCTCCCGCGTTGCATGCGTCGAAAACTTCGTCTTTTTCAAGGCCGCCTATTACCAGCAGTATAAGCCCCGCCGCTAGCGCGATGTATCCCGGCCTTACGTCGAAATACTCCGAAACAAGAAAACCTATGACCACCAGAACGAGAACCGCCATTCCGGTCTGGAAAAGGTAAAAGTCCTTGATGCCGGGAGCTTTTCGACCGCCGAATATCTTGTCGATTTTTTTCCTTCGTCCGCGCGCGGCTCCGGGCTGTTTTGTCGGCTCCCCAAAGAGCTTCCCGCGCCGCCTATCGAAATAAAGGAGCATTGCCGCCAGCAGGACGAGGCAGGGAACCATCATTCCGCCGATGAAATCGAGGAAATGGAGGTGGGCGGCGGAGGAGATTATCATGTTCGGGAAATCCCCGACCATCGTCGACGCGCCGCCGAGGTTGGACGAAATGATTTCCGCGATGATTATCGGCACCGGATTAAGCCCGGCGGTTCGGCAAACGTTAAGCGTAATAGGCAGTATCACAACGATGGCGGCGAGGTTGTTTACGAAAAGGGACAGCCCGTATGTGATAAGCGAAAAGAGGACGAGCAGCAGCCACCCGTCGCCCCTGGAATAAACGGCCGTCCTTGCGGCAACCATCGTAAAAAAGCCCGAACGCGAAAGCGTGTCGGAAATGAGCGACATGCCGAAAATCAGCGCAAGCGTTTCGATATATATGGAGTCGAAGGCCATGTGGAGCGAATAGAAATTGAATATGGTTCCAAGGAAAAGGATTATCGCCGCCCCGGCAATCATCGCAACGCGCCTGTCGATGGAATTATTGTAAACGAGGCCGAACACGCCCGCGAAAACGGCCAGGGTAACCACCGATACCGCCATCGTTATTCGTCCTCCCCGGCCAGCGCGGTTTGAGTTTTACCCCCCGATTTTCTTTTATTTTCCGGACGGACTATTTTCATTTCGGGTACGGACCCTTGAAGCGATTTAAAATGGACGTTTACGTTTCCAAGGTGCTCGATTGTCTTTGCCAGCGTATCCTCCACTTCGATGCTAAGCGATTTGGCGTCCAGAACCGATAGTTCCGGGTCTACGCCGACCGTAAGATCGACCCAAAGCTCCTGGCCAACGCGCCTGGTGCGGAGCTGCTCTACGCTCGTTATCCCCTCGATGCTTTCGGTGTCCGATTTTATCTGCAGATGCACGTCTTCCGGCGCTGAGGAATCCATAAGGCCCCGGAAAGAATCCCAGAAAATCTCTCCGCCAAGGTACAGGAGGTGCAGTGTTTCCAATAACGCCACAAGGGGATCGAGCCACGGCATTCCGAGGGAATGGGAGCCGATAATGGCAAGCGCCACCGCTACCGAAGACGCCCCCTCGGCGCGGTGATGCCTTGAAAGGGTTTTTACCATCGGGCTGTTGATTTCCAAAGCCACGCACCGCGTGTATGTGTACATCATTATGTTTGCGAAAACGGAGAATATGGCCGTCCACAGCGCTATCAGGTGCGGAGCTTTGTGTTCCCCTTCGAGGAGGCTTTCGGTGGCATAGAAAAAGAGAACGCCCGTGATCCCTATAAAGACAATGCTTATGATGCCTGAAAGTATGAACTCGATCTTTCCGTGGCCGTAAGGATGCTCCTTGTCTATCGGCTTTTTAGAAACCTTGAGCCCTACGATTATCAGCCCGGATGTTATTACGTCCTTGGCGGAGTACATGGCGTCCGCTACAAGCGCCTGCGAGCCGGACACCACGCCCACGAAGACCTTCAGCAGGGAAAGCGCGAGGTTAGCCCCCAGGCCCACCCATCCCACGATCTCGTAACAGACAACGCATCTTGAGTATTTCATTTATTCCGATCTGTCAACTTCCGGTTTTTATTCGTATTTTCTTATTCTACCGGAATCGACTTCGCGCGCGATTTGCCGTTATCTCTTCCGGTAAATGGGGTTATGACGCCTTCTATCCCGTCAACCGTCCTCTCAAGGCCATCGTGCAGAATTCCGGCCCAGTCCGGCCTTACACGTTTTAGAATCTCATAAGTAAAAGCGCCTGCAAATACCCCTAAAAAAACACCGGCAAGTAATCTATTCATTATGAATGCCTCCTAAGTAAACGGTTACTCTTCCAATTCCTCGGTTTTTTTCCTGTTCTGCCTTGCGGTCTTTATGATGTGGTTAAAAGTGGCGACTGTGAACCCCAGTATTAAAGCCCCCGCAATAACCACGATAAGGGGCATTTGCACCGGCGGACCGGTTATGAACCTTATCCACACCGGATGCATATTCTGCGATGCGAATATGAGCAGCAACAGGGCCAGTATCAGCGACCCTATGAGCTTAGCCATATTCTATCTCGCTATTCAATATTTCTGTTCCAAAAATCATGACCTTGGGGCTAGCCCGCGAGGTCACCTACCTGGTCCCAGTACTTCGGGGGCAGGTCCATCGAGAGTTTCAGCGCCCCCGCGCAACCCGCGTATTCCGGATCGCTTACGCACTGAACCCTCACGTCGCCGTAATCGGCCAAACTGAGGGCCAGTACATTGTCCAGCCCTCTTATCTGCGAGCCGCCCCCGGCGACATATATGTTCCTTAAAGCCTCTTCCTGGTCTTCGGGATCGAATCTCAAAATAAGGGCTTCGAGGTTCTCGACGATTATCGATACCACGGTCTCGCACGCAACCCTGATTTCATCGGTTAAATCGAAAGATGACGGCTTGCCCCCAGCGCGTAATCGCACAAAGGCCTTTTCGGGCGGCTCACCGACAAAGGAGTGTTTTTCCTTGATCGTCCTTGCGAGGTGGGTCGTCATCTGGACCTCGGGGTAGCTTTCGTTGATGGCGGTCGCCAAAAGCTCGTCTATGTAATCCCCGCCCTTTATGATCGTGGCCTGGTCCTCGGCGGCGGGGAGCGTGCCTTTCATCGCGCATATATCTATCGTGCCTGCGCCTATGTCTACGATAATGGAGTTTTTCAGCTTGCCCATATGATAGGCGACCATGAACGGCTCCGAAACGACCATCGCTATGTCCAGATATTCTTTTGCGATCTTGAGAAGGCGTTCCTTGTTGGCTATCGAGGCGCGGGCCGGGACGCCGATGATTCCGCACACTTCGTCCCCTTGCCGGGGTTCGGCAAGGCCAACGGCGTGCCCGACAAGCAGACGGGCGGCCTCCTGGTCGCGTTCGCTGGCCTCCTTCAAAACGCCGTCCTGAAGGGGATGGTAAAGTTCCAGATAGGAGCGTTTTTCCACGGCCTCTTCGCCTATTATGTGGGCCTGGCCCAAAAGCTTAATGGCGATAATGTCTTTGGGATAACCGACTACCGAACTGACCATTGTCTTGGTCCCCCCGTCGGACATTACGACCGTTCTTGAAGTACCGAGGTCGATACCCAGTAAGAGCTGATTTTTGTTGCTGCCATCTACCATCCTAAATCCCCTTCGTTTAATAATTCCTTTAACAAAGCCTTCTCTTTCTCCATCCGTGTCGCTTTCATCGTCTTGTAAAAGATCCGATATTTCATTCAGGCCTTTTACTATCTCGTTTAATACCGTCGGCCAATCGTTCAGCGCCATTCATATTTGCCGGTTTTATTGCC
>JAZFVB010000298.1:0-5666 GCA_036447515.1 Nitrospinota bacterium | reverse complement strand
CTCATGTCGCGCCCCGTTTCGGCCATTGCCATGATGACTTTGTCGAAGTCAACCATGTGGTGCAGAGCGTCCTCGCCGGTTGCTATAAGGTACGCGGTGTAGGCCTTCACCGCGCCCATGGCGTTACGCTCTATGCACGGTATCTGCACGTATCCGCCCACCGGGTCGCACGTAAGGCCCAGGTGATGCTCCATCGCGGTTTCGGCGGCGTTTTCCGTAACGCGGAAAGAGTAGCCGCTTGCATAGGCAAGCATCGCCGCCGCCATGCACGACGCCACGCCTATTTCGCCCTGGCATCCGACCTCCGCGCCGGCAAGGCTGGCGTTGTTCTTGCAAATGAACCCGACCGCCGCCGCCGCAAGGAGGCCGTTGTAAATGTCTTCGTCCTTTATTCCCATGCGGCGTTTCATGACGATAAGGACGCCCGGTATTACGCCCGACGACCCGCACGTTGGAGCGGTGGCAACGCGGCGCCCGGCGGCGCTTTCTTCGGCGACGGCCATTGCGTAAGCGCTCATGGCGGCGAAGAAGCGGTCGTGATCGCTTTGCATCTTTTGCGACTGCGCGTAAAGAGTGTGCGCTTTCCTGTGAAGCCCGATTGTACCGGGAAGCAATCCTTCCGCCTTGACGCCGTTTTCGACGGCTTCCTCCATAACGCGAACGACGTTTTTAAGTCCGGCGTAAATTTCTTTTTCGCTTTTACCGGTTATCGCCTTTTCGTTTTCGATCATAAGTTCGTGAAGCTTTAAGCCGTGTTTGCCTAAAAGTTTTTTAAGCTGTGTTATGTTTTCGTACTTGTAAAGAGGCTCGCCGGCCTTCGGGTCTTCCGACCCTTTCCATTTGAGAAAACCTCCGCCCACGGAGTAGTATTCGCGTTCAAAAATGGTTTGTCCGCCGCCCAGAAGCTTTATCACCATCGTGTTTATGTGCCGGTATTCGGTGCGGATTTCGTCAAAGATTATGTTTTCGGATTTCAGCTGAATTTTTTTCCCTCCGATATCCGCGTCGTAAGTTTCATCAGGTTCGGCCAAAAGGCCGTCGAGGAAATCATGGGGGCACGTTTCGGGTTTTTGGCCCAGCAGCCCGGCCAGGACGCCGCGATCCGTCCAGTGCCCCTTGCCGGTAGCGCTTAGCGATCCGAAGAGGCGGACCTCTATCGAATGCGCGTTTTTCTTTTCGCTTTCGGAAAGAGCTTTTACATTTTGCAAAAAGTCGTATCCCGCCTTCATCGGCGCGATGGTGTGCGAGCTGGAAGGCCCCGGCCCGATCTTGAACAACTCGAATACGGAAGTTTTTATGGTACGCATTAATTCCGGGGACACATTCTTAATTCTAGCTCTTTTTTAACTTATACCTAATAACACTTCAGCCCCGTGCATGCCTCGATGGAGTCAAAGTCCCTATCCTTATGGAGGAGGGTGAGTCCATTCTCCATGCATATCGCGGCAATGATACAATCAACCGTCTTCCTTACGGTCTTCCCGCTTTTTCTACAATCCCTGTAAATTTGGGCCGCCTTCAGGTAGGTATCGATGCCTTTCGGCCTATGGATTGGGAATTCCAGGAGATAGTTCCTCACCGTTTTGAAATCCTTGTCTTCTTTTATCCCTTGAAGGATTTCGGTAAGGATTATCTCAGTGATGGAGATGTCCTCCTCTTCTTCGACGAGCCTGTGTAGGGTATGGCGCTCACGGGAGTTTGTTCCCTTCAGAAAATCTATCCAGACACTGGTGTCAACAACGATCATACCTTGCTCTTTCTCATTTCAGCGAGGCTGCCCGTCCATTTAACTTTGCCTTCGAGATCAAGCAGCTTTTTTCTCTTTATCTTGCGCACCAATTCCTCGAGGGCGTAATTTACAAGCTCCTTTTTGGTTTTCTTGCGGGTGAGTCTCATGGCCTCATTCACAAGCTTCTCGTCAAGTTCAATATTTGTCCTTAACATACGAATCCACCTCCTTTATTTATACACATAATATACCAATTTTAGGTGTATAAGACAAGGGGGGCTTTTGACTGTTAAGGCGATATTTTTTTCCAGCATCCTACAGAACTCCTTAATCTATCTCGCTGGGACCCGGTTTTACATACCGTTCCTTGCAAGAGCGGAAAATGTGTAAAATAGAAGAGCCGTATCCCCGTACTTTTTTCTTTTTTCATATTTGAAGGGCAGTTCGGTTTTCAAAGACGAACTGGTTTCAAGGATCAGCGTTCCGCCCGGGGCAAGCGCGTTTTTTTCCGTGCATGCCGCAACCCTGTCCAAAAGCTTCGGCAGGTTTTCCTCCCAATCGTACGGGGGATCGCAGAATAGATACTCGTATTGCCTTTCCGGAATTTTCAAATTTCTTTCAAGGAACTTTACGGCGTCGATCTTTATTACCTTGACGACGGGTTCGCTTTCCAGCGCGTGTAAAACTTTATCGACGTTTTTGCGGATAAGCGAAACGCTCGGCTTATGGTTTTCGACGAACGTTACATGCGAAGCGCCTCGGCTGATCGCCTCGCATCCCGCCGCGCCGGTGCCCGCGAAAAGATCGAGGAAAGAGCTTCCGTCGACGTCGATCATATTGAAAAGCGCCTCGCGCACCATGTCGGATGTGGGCCGTATTTTAATTTTACCCGGCCCGGTAAGCCGTAAGCCCCTCGCCTTGCCTCCGATTATCCTCATAGCCTTTAATGATAATGCGGTTTGAGGTTTATTTGGAACCGAAGATGAAAGCCGTTTCTTAAAAAGGGCGTTATCGTCGTTTGCTCAGCTCTCTTTTTGCAAGCCCGTACAGGAATTTCGGCAGGGATAGCAAAAAAAAGGCAAAATCGGATTTACTGATAAAACCTACACCAATGGCCTTTTTAAATACCTTTACGATCCTGGCCGGACTGTAAAACGCGAACTTTATCCTGTCCCGTATTCTTTTTAGTTCCTTTAGGTCGTACTTGTCGGAATAAACGGGCCCCCCGTCGCTTTCGTAGTAATATCCCGGCGTATTTTCGACGATTGCCTTAAGAGGCGAGAACTTTTCGACCCTCAGCTTTTGAAAACTTATGGAGTCCAGCTTCAGTTCTTGTGCGAATTGCGCGATGTATACCATCTCTTCTTCAGTCTCCCCGATGTTCCCATAGATGAAATAACCGTGGATATAAAAATTGTATCTGTTTAATACTTTGAATGCCTCTCTTATCTTTTGCCTGGTGAAGCCTTTTTGAAGCTGTTTTAAAATCCTGTCGTGGGGGGACTCGATGCCGACCAACAGCAGCTTGAAGCCGGCCTTTTGGGCCTTTTCCAAAAGACGGGGCCGTCGCGCAATTTCTATCCGGGTCTGTACGACAAAGATTTTTTTGATCCCGTTTTCTATTATAAGATCGCACAGTTCCTCGCTTCTTTTCGGATTCGTAAAGAAGTTGTCGTCGCTCAGCATCACTACATCCGCAGTGACTGTTTTCAACTCTTCTATCACGGATTCAAGGGACCTTTCGGTGTAATTCCTTTTCTGTCCAAGGGGGTTGAGGCTGAACGTGCAAAACTTGCATTTGAAGGGGCATCCCCGCGTTGTCAGGACAGTATCGAATGTAAGGCCGGTTATCTTTGTATTGTGCTGAACCCAGCGGTATTTATATTTTCTCAGCGTTCTGTCCGGAAAAGGAATTTTTGAAATGTCGTTAAGAGGCCCGTTCTTGTTGTGGACTATCTTGCCGCCCTCCCTATAGGAAATTCCAAGTATATTTTTTAAAGGGACGCCTTTCGCTATTTCCCTTATTATCGATTCCCCCTCTCCCCTTACTACGATGTCTATGTTGGGGCATTCGTTCAAAAGGTATTCAACCTCCTCCGTCGCCTTGTATCCGCCTACAACGGTTGTGACATCTGCCGGAAGGCCGCGGATGAGCTCGCATATTTCCTTGAAAAAAATGTCCCACCTGATGCTTACGCATAAAAGGTCTACCTCATTTGTAATGAACTCCGAAAGTCTGGCGGCATTTTGGTATTCCTTTTCATGTCTCAAGTCCATAAGTGTTACCTTTCCAACAAAGCCTTTCATACTGGTTGCAACGTATTCAAGGCCCGTGGGCGGGAACATTCCTATCAACGCGGTGGAATCTCCGTAATAGGGGTTAAGTGCGAGAGCGTGTTTATATTTCATCTTTGTAAATCGCAACCGCGCCGTATTCGCCCCGTCATCTCAGAAAACGCATGACCCTTGGTACGAAGTCTTCCGGCGCTATCGGTTTAACAATGTAATCGGCGGCGCCCATGGGAAACGCCTTGGAGCGCATATCTATCTGCTCGCCATCTCCCCGGCTTTGATCCGGTAAAGACGTATTGACTATCACGGGTATGGAGGCAAGCAGGCTATCGCTTTTGATCCTGCGCAGAAGTTCAAAGCCATCCATTACCGGCATTCTTAGATCGGTAATTATCAGGTGCGGGGTAACGTCGTGCAACAAATCAAGAACCTGTTGCCCGTTTTCCGCTTCCAGTATTTCGGTGTTAATCACATTATTAATGCACTCCTTGATTATTTCCCTTTGCGCCCTATCGTTCTCCGCCACGATAATACATAGCTTCTCTACCGGCAGACGGATGTAAAAAACGCTGCCTTTACCAGCAACAGACTCCGCTTCCAGTGTTCCGCCGTGCGCTTCAACGATTTCCCGGCAGTACGGCAGTCCCAGCCCGGTGCCTTTCTCCCCGTCCGTTCCTTTTGTAGTTGTTCTTACATCCTGTTTAAAGATGTCGGGAAGCATCCTCTCGTCAATGCCGACCCCCGTATCTTTTACCGCAATAGTTGTCTGTAAGCCCTCCGGCATGTAAATAGTTATTTCGTCTCCCTCGTGGCAGAACTTTATCGCATTGGCAATGAGGTTAATAATGACTTCGCCGAGAAGGTCAAAGTCCGCAAACACCCGGATGTTTTTCGGCAATTCGTTTTTTATTCGCACTCCCTTTTTATCCGCAGAATGCGAAACGGAAGTAATACAGTACGCGACGAGCCCGGCGGCGCTG
This sequence comes from Nitrospinota bacterium, assembly GCA_036447515.1. Classification (GTDB taxonomy): domain Bacteria; phylum Nitrospinota_A; class UBA7883; order JACRGQ01; family JACRGQ01; genus JAZFVB01. Next base: position 665 of record JAZFVB010000298.1, on the reverse strand, counting down.
CTAAAAGTCTTGGCAAGGCGAATATCTCCCGTTTGGAGGCGGCTGATATTGAGCAGCCGGTCTATCATGACCAGCAAGCCGTTCGTAACGCTGCTGATACTGGCGGCAATGCGTTTCCATGAACTATTGTCCACTCCGCCTTCCGGGCCTTCGGCATGCTCCACAAGGCTTGCAATGCTTCCTATGGGGCCTCTCAAATCGTGTGAAACCAGGGATACGAATTTATCCTTGATCTTTGTCGCCTCCACGGCGATATCCCTGGTCCGGCGCAATTCCTCTTCCATTCGTTTCCGGTCGGTAAAGTCCATACCGATAGACAATATTTCCTTAAGCTTCCCGCCCTCGCCGTATATAGGCCTGTTTCTCCACGCTATCCATACCTGCTGACCGTCGTGTCGCAAGCTTTCGCTTTCGATGTATTCGTGGTTTTTCGGATCGGCGGCTATTTTTTCGACAATTCCCGCAGCCTTGCCCGTGGACGGGTTTCTCCCCGTTACGATTGACTCCGGGATGTTGCGTCCCAGCGCTTCTTTTTCGCTATACCCGAAAAACTTTTGCGCGTATTCGTTGATAAACGTTATGGTTCCTTTCGTATCCCACCTGAGTATCATGCTGTTTGCGTTTTCCACCAGTTCCCTGTACCTGTATTCGGATTCCCTGACGGC
>JAZFVB010000297.1:0-4408 GCA_036447515.1 Nitrospinota bacterium | reverse complement strand
TTCCTTGAAAATTTTCACTTCGCCTTCGATTATGAACCAAAGGTTCTCGGGGGGGTCGCCTTCCATGAACAGGATGTCGCCCTTATTAAATTCCCGTTGCTGGGCTATTTTCTCGAACTTTTCAAGTTCGGATTTGCTAATGCCCTTAAAAATGCTTACGTTTTTTAGTTCCATGCTAACCCCCTTGACAGTCCTAAAGCTCTCTTCAATAATAGCGCATATAAAGCGTGTTGACAAAAGTCATAACGGCATTGTTGACCTTACTGTATGTTCAAGTTAATACTGGTTATACACTTTAGATTTCTCACAAAACTGAAAGTATTGAAGGAGTAATTAATGGAAAAATACCCGAAGTTATTTATACTTGCCGCCATTGGGTATCTTTTGGCGGGAGTTGTGTTGGGCATGGGCCTGGTTTCGGAGGTGCTGGACGCCGCAACGGTGAGGTTCACGCATGTTCACCTGAACCTTCTGGGCTTTCTTGCGATGTTTATTTACGGAGTGGCTTACCACATCCTTCCAAGGTTCAACGCCAAGCCGATAGCGCATCCCGGGCTTGTGAGGGTTCATTTCTATCTCGTAAACATCGGGCTTATCGGCATGGTCGTTTTCGCGCTTGCCGGGGGGCTATATGGAATCGGCGCCGTCCACGTCGGATTTATAGTTGCTTCGACTCTCGAGACGGCGGGCATAGTTCTTTTCGCGTACAATATTATTCCCGTGTTGCTTGCCGAAACCGCTACGCAGCCGGCGGCGCAACCGGCAACGCCCACCCCCAAGGCGGAAATAGACGACGGTATGAAGGTGGCGGAGGTTCTGGAAAAATGGCCGAACCTCGTGGATATATTTGCCGCTTCCGGACTTAAAACGCTTACAAATCCGGCGGCGCTGGCGACTTTTGCCAAAAACGTGACCATAAAACAGGCCTGCGGAATTCATAAAACGGATGCCGCAAAGTTTGTTTCCGATCTCAACGAGGCGCTGGAAAAGGGCGTCCCCGCGTCCGCCGCGCCGGCGCAGACTTCGCCGGAGGAAAAAGCGGAAACCGCAATGACGAAGGGAAAAAAGATAAGCCGCGGCGAGATGGCGGAAAACGATACGCTGGTAGGATCATTAATAGATGTTTATCCCGAGGTTAAGCCGGTATTCTCCAAACATTACGGAGAAGGATGCTTTTCGTGCCCGGGACAGGCTTTTGAAACCGTGGCGCAGACGGCCACAATGCACGGAATGAAAGTTGAAACGATACTTGAAGAAATAAACCAGGCTATTGAATCCGCATCCGGTCCGGCGCCAATGTAGCCAAATAAACCCCATAGAATTTTGGAGATTATAAGATGAGCATGTTTTTAGGCCCCATACACTACATAATGTTCAACAAAATAAAGACTGCGGCGGGCAGGTCGCGCGTAGTTGTTGAAACATTCAATAAGAAATACCCCAATGAATCCGAAGATACGGTGAAAGCGGCCCTGCCCGAAGGTCTCGTCGATTTCGGCGACACCACGCTGGACGAGCTTTTGGGCGACAACATGATACACACCTTCCTTCAGGGGCTGATCGATCAAGTGGAAACAACGGAGGCAAAACTTGTAACCGCGCTCCTCTACCGTTTTCCGGAAGACGGAACAGAGCTATTGAAAGAGGCGTTTAAAAGTCACGGCGCCCAAACAGCCAAAAAGGCGATGGCCTCGCAAAACGGGGCGGAAAGAAACATCGACACTGCGCTGAATATCCTCGGAGAGTTTTACCTTGAAGGCATGCCGTGCGATCAGGTAAGCTCTTTCAGTTCCAATAGTCCCGGCACGATGGATGTCGAACACAGCGACTGCCTGCATAGGCACAAATGGGAAAATGCCGGCGCGCCGTTGGAAACAATGTGCGAGCTTTTGGACAAGTGGATCGAGGGATGCGTGCAGGAAATCAATCCCAAAATAAAACTCGAAAGGGAAACCGCAATAGTAAAGGGTTCAACTACCTGCAAGAGCAAGATGCTACTTTCGTAAAGCCCCGCACCGATATCCGCACTTCGGCCTGCACGGGAACATCAGCATAGCGCCGTTCATGCGGATTGTGTTCGATTTGAACGTGGCCGTTATTTTTTCTATCGGGCCGGTTTCCCTTGGGAATTTTTCGGGCGAACCTAATCTGTGGTTTTGGGGCGGGGCCGTAAAGAGAAAATCCTGGACATTATATAAAGGACGATAAACGGAAGCGCGGTCAGTATGATAGTGGAAAGTATTCCTTCCTTACCCAGAAAATGCGGTTCGTAACTCCTGAATCCAACAAAGCTCTTGGAAAACTCCTGGCCGCCAACCACGACGTTCCACCGCATCATCCACACTTCAAATAGCGCAAGGCACGAGACGATGGCCGCCATCGAGGCAAATGTCTTTTCGAATTTCTGGAAAAACACCATTAACGTAAGGAGTATAAAGGAAACGCCCGTTCCGATTCCCACTTGCAAGATCACGAATGAAAACCACAGCTTTTCTTCCAGCAGTTTGGATACTACCTCCCATGCGTCGGTTGCCTCGTAATACAGGAACAGGATTTCCAGTCCCTCGGAAATAATGACCAGAAGTACCGCAAACCACAGGTAGAATATCAGGGACTTAAGGCATTCGAAAGACCTCTCCAGAACTCCAAAGTAGCCGAGGACAAGATACAAAAGGATGATTGCCGCCACTCCGGACTGGATGGCGGAAATAAGAAATATCTGCGGCATCAAAGGCGAAGACCACCATGGATTTGATTTAACCGAACCGAACATGAACCCGACGTAACCGTGCAGTGTAAAGGCCGCCGGTATGCCGATAAGGCTGAGAATATGGATATACCAGTTATCGACTTTAATCGATTCCGCCGAGTCGTCGTAAACCCCCAGCGCAAGCAGCGACCACAAAGTGCGCTTGAAGCCTTTTGCTTTCCTGTAGTTTTCTATGATGTCGATACGGTAAGCCAGCCAGATTTCAATCGTTAAAATTACAAAATAGAAGCCATAAATAAAGCCGAACCCGGAAATGGCCGACGTGAAGTTTGGAACGATCACGACATTAAACGCCCTTTCGGGATGGCCCAGATGCAGCAGCAGCGGCAGTGTGGCACAGACCATGAAAGAGAACGAAACTATCAGCGCAAACCGGTGAATCGGCTCCAGTTCTTTTTTATTGAAAACGAAATAAAGCGCCGATACTAAAAAAGCGCCGGCCACCAGCCCCGTAATAAAAGGGTATGTAACGATCATCAATGTCCAGATGATATGAACGTCGTTTGGATATGAAAATTCCGAGAATGTCATTTCGTCCTCACTACCTTATTACCCTGTCGTAACCGATATAAAAGCAAAACGGTTCGGTTCGGAGTTCCTGTTTAAGCACCGCGACGCGGAGGGTTTCGATAATTTCCTTTACTTCCGAATCCTCCTTCAAATCCCCGAACTTCCGCGCACGCGTTGGGCAAACCGTAACGCATGCCGGCTTAAGCCCCTTCCATATCCTGTGATGGCACCATGTGCATTTGTCGGCCACATGGTCGGAATTGAGATACCTGGCGCCGTAAGGGCACGCCTGCACGCAATAGCCGCAGCCGATGCATTGTTTATCGTCAACAAGCACAACCCCGTCGGGAGACATGTACGATGCGCTTACGGGACAAACCTGGATGCAGGGGGCATTGCGGCAGTGATTGCACATTTTCGGCACGAAAAACGACTTCGTGATCTTCCCTTCGGTTTTCCGCGGTTTGAAGCCGTCATGTCCGCCGTTTGGAGTATCCACATAAACGTGCTCATTTTCGTTAACCATGTAGCGCTCAACCCATGTCCGGAAGAATTCTTCCATGACCCCGTTTTCCTTTTTGCATGCCTTTACGCAGTTGCCGCACCCGATGCATTTGGTCGTGTCGATGACATATGCCCAGTAATGTTCCGTCCAGTCGAACGGTTTGCCGTCTTCCTCTTCGTGCCCCGCGCGCAACGGTTTCGGGATCATCATAACCAGCACCGCACCGGCGAGAGCCGAGGCGCCGCGCTTCAAAAACTTTCGCCGGTTCTCATTCATTTTAGGCCGTCTTCTTTTTTTTGAGGATAGCGGGACTGTGGGCGTCATGGCAAGTAACGCACGGAGCCTCTTTGTTTATTTCGCCAAGTTTTTTCTTCCAGAGGTCTTCGTAATGGAAGTCGAAGTCCTTTATCTGCGGGTGCTTGACTGGACGCGCCTTAAGGTAAGTGTGGCAGAGTTTGCACCCATCCTGCGATTTGTCCATGGACATTTCGGCAAGTTTTTTATTTTTTTCCGCATCGCCCTCGGCGTGGGGTACGGCGGAAAAATGGCAGACCTGGCACGGGCTGTCTTTGTGCGCGCCTTCGTCAAAGACGTCGTAAACTTTCTCATGGCATTCAAAACAG
>JAZFVB010000296.1:0-4033 GCA_036447515.1 Nitrospinota bacterium | reverse complement strand
TTTGGGCGCCGCTGGCATTTATCGCGCTCTATGCCGTTACAGCAATGGTCGGCCTGCCCGGGACGATATTTACCGTCATCGGCGGCCTCTTGTTCGGCAAGTGGTTCGGAACGCTCTATAACATCATCGGCGCCACGCTGGGCGCTTCCGGCGCTTTTTGGATATCGCGGATGCTGGCGCGCGACGCCTTTTACCAAAAATTCGCAAAACAGAAATGGTTCATAAAATTCAACGAAGGGCTGGAAAAAGAAGGCCTTTACTACATGCTATTCGTAAGGCTGGTCCCCATATTCCCATATAACGGCCTTAACTTCGGCGCGGGACTTACGAAGATATCTTTCAGGAATTACTTTATCGGCACGGCGATAGGGATGATCCCCGCCTCTTTCGTTTACACCAACGCCGCCGCGGAAATCGGCGAATCGGCCGCCGAAGGTTTTAAACTGACGCCCGGCATAATAACCGCCTTCGTCCTCCTTGGAATCGTCGCCCTCGTGCCGATATTGATAAAGAAAAGGATGGAAAAAAAACGGGAAAGTAAAAAGAAAGAGGAAACTACAACTTCCTGAATCCTCCCCACTTAACCGCCTCAAGGCGACGCGGCATTTTATCGCATGGTTTCAGATTTATAGTTTAATAAGATAGTCGAGAACACGGAACGCTGGACTAATGAATAAATTACAGGTAAGAACTCTTCTGTGCTAAACAGGTTCCAGCTACTTCGTCGTTCCCTTGCCCGTCGGGTGGCTGCGGAAGGTGCGCGTGGGGGAAAATTCGCCCAGCTTGTGGCCCACCATGTTCTCGGTGATGTAAATCGGTATAAACTTCCTTCCGTTGTGGACGGCAATCGTGTGGCCCACGAAATCGGGGGTGATCGTGCATCGGCGCGCCCACGTCTTTACAGGCCTCCGATCCTTTTTCTTGCTCATCTCGAGAACTTTCGCTTCGAGTTTAGGGTCAATGTACTGACCTTTTTTCAGTGAGCGGGCCATAAGGTTATTTCCTCCTCTTTACGATCAGCTTGTTTGAAGGCTTGTTCTTATTTCGCGTTTTGTAACCCCTGGTGGGCTGACCCCAAGGAGTGACGGGGTGCCTGCCGCCCGACGTCTTGCCCTCGCCGCCGCCGTGCGGATGATCGACCGGGTTCATGACGACGCCTCGGTTGTGTGGCATCCTTCCAAGCCAGCGATTTCTGCCGGCTTTTCCTATCTTTACCGAATTGTGCTCTTCGTTGCCGACCACGCCTATGGTGGCCTGGCAGACTGTCGGAACCATCCTCACCTCGCCTGAAGACAGCTTTACCTGCGCCATGTCGCCTTCCCTTGCCACAAGCTGGGCCGACGCGCCCGCGCTCCTTACAAGCTGCGCCCCTTTGCCGGGCCTTAGCTCGATGTTGTGTATAAAGGTTCCCAGCGGAATCTTTCTCAGAGGCAGTGCGCAGCCGGGATTTATTTCCGCGTCTTCGCCCGAGGAAATTTTGTCGCCCGGTTTCAGTCCCTTGGGCGCTATGACGTAACGCCTTTCGCCGTCGGCGTAAAGGAGAAGCGCGATGCGCGCCGAACGGTTAGGATCGTATTCTATCGCCTCTACCGTTGCGGGTATTCCTGCCTTGTTGCGCTTGAAGTCTATCTGCCTGAACTTGCGCTTGTGGCCGCCGCCCCTGAACCTTACGGTTATGCGGCCCTTGTTGTTGCGCGCGCTAATCCTTTTTCTGCCGCGCGTGAGCTTTTTTTCTGGTTTCTTTTTCGTTAAATCGTCGAACTGGAGAACGGTGTAAAACCGCCTGCCGGGCGAGGTCGGGTTGGCTTTCCTGATAGGCATCAGTCGACCCTCTCGAATATTTCGATGACGTCGCCTTCCTTGATGGAGATGATCGCCTTTTTGAAACCTGGCTTGCTGCCGGAATACTGGCCGAGCTTTTTGGGTTTTCGCGGGGTGTTTGCCACGCGCACACCGGTCACCTTCACGTTGAATATTTTTTCTATGGCTTCCTTAATCTGCTTTTTGTTGGCGCGTTCGTGCACCTTGAAGGCTATCTGGTTGTGCCTTTCCTTAAGGTCGGTGGCCTTTTCCGTAAGGATCGGGTGGCGGATAACGTCCATGTAGTTCAAGCCGCTCATTTTGCAAACCTTTTTTCTATTTCCGTTACGGCATCGCGGGTGCATACTACGTCTTCGTACCTCAAAAGGTCGTAAACGTTAAGGCCCGCCGCCATGAGGGTTTTAACATTGGGAATGTTTCTCAGCGAGCGCACCAGCTTTTCACAGCCGCCCGTGTGGATTAACAGGAGCGAATCGGTAAGTTCGAGGCCCTTTAAAAATTCGACGGCCTTTTTGGTCTTTATTTCGTCAATCTCGATGGAATCGACGACTTTAATGCGCCCTTCCGAATAGAGGGACGAAAGGGCCGAAATAAGGGCGGTGCGGCGCATCTTCTTCGGTATGTGGAAACTGAAATCGCGCGGCTTGGGTGCGAAAGCAACTCCGCCGCCGCGCCAGATCGGGGAGCGTATCGATCCCGCGCGCGCCCTGCCGGTTCCTTTTTGCTGCCATGGCTTGGCGCCGCCGCCGCGAACCTCGTCGCGGGTTTTGGTGGATTTCGTGCCGCGCCTCCTGCGGGCAAGCTGCGAAACCACTACCTGGTGAACGATGGCCTCCTTCGCCTCTGCGGCAAAGATATCTTCACTCAGGTCGAGCGTATCCACGACCTTTTTCGAGCCGTCAATAACGTCTATCTTTGGCATCGTCAGTTCTTCTTGTTCCTTTTGCTTTTTGTAATTTCGACCAGGCCTCCGTTCGGACCGGGGACTCCGCCCACGATCAAAAGGAGGTTCTGGTCTTTAATAACCTTGTAGATTTTTTGCGCGGTCAGGGTCACGCGCTTGTTGCCCATATGGCCGGGCATCTTGCGTCCCTTTATCACGCGCGCAGGCTCGGTGTGGTTGCCTATCGAGCCGCCATGGCGGAACATCTCGTGCGATCCGCGCGTAGCCGACTGGCCTTTGAATCCGTAGCGCTTGAAAACGCCCGCGAATCCCCTGCCCTTGGATACTCCGCTAACGCTGACGGTTTCGCCGTCCTCGAAGATTTCCACGGTTACCTTCTTGCCGGGGTTGTAGTCCGACACGTCGTCCAGCCTGAATTCCTTTAGGTGTTTCATCGGCTTGAGGTCCGCCTTTTTGAAATGCCCCATTGTGGGCTTGGCCGTCTTCTTTTTGTCTTTTTTGGTAATTTCATCGAAGGCAAGCTGGATGGCGTTGTAGCCGTCCTTTTCTTTCGTCTTGACCTGCACGGTACGGCATTCGCCCATTTGCAGAACGGTAATCGGTACGCAGTCGCCGGTTTCACTGTAGGCCTGCGTCATCCCTACCTTTTTACCAATCATTCCAAGCATAATTACAACTTAATCTCGATATCTACGCCGGACGAAAGATCCAGCTCCATCAGCGCGTCCACCGTGGCTGAGGTCGGCCCCAGTATGTCGAGTATCCGCTTATGCGTCCTTATCTCCAGCTGTTCGCGCGACTTCTTGTCTACGTGAGGCGAGCACAGAACCGTCCACTTGTTTATCGTCGTTGGCAATGGGATCGGTCCAAGGACCTTCGCTCCCGTGTTGCGGGCTGTCGATACGATCTCCTTTACCGATTTGTCCAGCACGCGGTGGTCGTAAGCTTTAAGCCGTATCCTGATCTTCTGTACGTCCGACATTTTCTTTTTTTCTTCCTTACTACTCTATGATTTCCGTAATAACTCCGGCGCCCACCGTGCGGCCTCCTTCGCGGAGAGCGAAGCGGAGTTCCTTTTCCATCGCAATGGGGGTTATAAGAGAGACCTCCATGCTCACGTTGTCGCCAGGCATAACCATTTCGACGTTATCCGGCAGAGTAACGTTGCCGGTAACGTCGGTCGTCCTGAAAAAAAACTGCGGCCTGTAACCCTTGAAGAAAGGGGTGTGCCTGCCGCCTTCGTCCTTCGTTAAAATATACGCCTCCGCCTTGAACTTAATGTGGGGAGTAACCGAGCCGACCTTCGAT
>JAZFVB010000295.1:0-2393 GCA_036447515.1 Nitrospinota bacterium | reverse complement strand
TTATTTTCGTAACCGATAAGCTTCCGGCGTTTTTCGTGCAAGAGGCCGTACCTTACCCGCGCTTCAACGAACGCCGCGCCGTCGCCAGGTTTCGACCCGAACGAAAAAGTCAGGTCGGTAGTCTCGCCGGATTTAATGCGCGTGTCCCAAAGGTCGATTATGAACGGACGCCAAAGTATCGTGCGCTGGAGTATGTGCTCCTCGCTCCTTATAACGTTGCCCCCAGCGTCCAAAAGTTTGAACGTAATCTCCAGATGCCTGTCCGGCGTTCCCGTGGGAAGCCGATGCGCCGCGCCGGTGTTCGTAAGGGACAATTTGAAACGCTTCATCCTTTGGCCGGGGACGCTTTCGTTTTTCAGTACGATCTTGATGGCGCTTTTTACCATTTTGGCGTCGTGCCCGCCCCGGAAAAGATGGCGGCCTACCTCTCGTTCCGGGCCGCCGATTGCCGCGGGGCGCGTGACCTTCGGCATGTGGCACTTTGTGCAGTTTGGTTTTTTGCCTGCTTCCTCTATTTCGGCGAAGTTGCCGCACGGCGGGAGTTTAAGGAACATGTCCCACCTGTCGCCCGTTACCCAGTGGCATTTTTTGCAAACGCCGCTTCCGTCCGTAAACCGTTCGTCCTTTCGCGTGGGGTGCGCGTCGGTCTGCGCGCCGAAAGGCCCCTCTATCACGCCGTCCACAACGTGGCATACAACGCATGTAACGCCCTCGTCGCGGAGTTCTGCGCTGAAGTTCGGATTCGGTTTGAATATAGGGTCAAGTTTGTCGCTGTCGTTAAAACCTATAACGAGGTTCTCCTGCTGGTTTTCCAGCGGCGTGTGGCAGTTAAGGCATACCTGCAACGAGCCGTCGTATACGAAATCGACCTGGAAATACGGGTCTTTCCATGCGTTTGCGTGGATGGTCGTTTCCCACTCGGCGGCTATTTCGTCATGGCATACGGCGCATTCCGCCGAGCTTTGCGATTCCAACCCCTTGGGCATGACGACCGACATCGGCCTTTCGAACGCGTCGGTGACTTCAAAGAATAGCAACGGGCGCGTTAATCGGTGGACTAGGAATGCCGCCAGCAAGAGGATAACAATTAAAAGAACGGCCTTTCGGGGTTTCATCCCGCTATATTAACTTAAATAGATTTACTGTGCTTTTCTATCAGTGAGGCGGAACTCCAGGCTTGCCATGAAGCGACGGTTTCCCGGCAAAAGTCCGGCGGATATCCACCTGTAAGAAGCGTTTTCGGTAAAAATGCCGCGCGGCAGGAAAACCTCGCGCTTTATCGTGGCGAACTGCCTGATCGTTCTGGGAACGCCGTTTCTGGTTTCCTGCAAGATGAAATAATAGTTTCCCGCGCCTTTAACCTCGTCCCACCGGAAGCGCAGGCCGCGGCTTGACGGCGTTACGCTCATACCGGCTTGCAGTTCGCCCAGCCTTTCCGCGCTCTGTCCGAAATAAAGGAAGGGCATATCTTCGGCAGATGAGCGGTAAACGGCGTAATTCGCCTGCCCGCCCTGAATTATCACGCGCATAACGGGGGCGGATATGTAAAACGATACAAGGAAGACCGCCGCCGCAACATACGCCGGCAGGGGCGGGAAAATAAACCGCGCGATAGACTGCGGAATCCGCCACTGCGCCTTTTGCGGAACCGTTGCGATCTCCGGGGCGGCTTCGGTTTTATGTGGCTCGGACTGCCCAACCGCCAGCGCGGCTTCCTTGAACTTTTCGGGCGTCACGGCGTCTTTGAATTCCAGCGTCATGGCTTTTTCCATCGCCGTCTTTTCAGCGGCGTAGTACGATGCGTAATCGAAGCACCTGTCGCATTCGGCGATGTGCCTTTCGATCTTTTGCGCTTCGGCGCCCGTGACGGTTCCTTCGATCACCGCCGCCAGGTCTTCGGTGCTATGGGATTCGGGGCATTCGTCCGTTTTTTTAATTTTAAGAAACCCGGCGTGTTTTACCGAGCTTTGGAATTCTTTTAGCGCCGTAAATCTTTTAAGGCACACGTCGCATTCGTTTAGATGTTCACCCGCGCTCGACGGATCGTTTAAAGCTTTTAGAATTTCTACTAACGTCAGGTGTTTCATGCCGGAACCCCCGTTTGCGAGAAGATATCCTTGAGGCCCTTAACCGTCAGCGTTCCGCGCCCAATGGCCGTATTATCGGCCATCCGCGACACAAGTACTTTTAGAACCTTTTCCAACATGTAATAGACGTCCGATTCGGCTTTTAGCGGCTTTGCTTGGCTTGCGTCGTGTCCGCCTTTGTTCATGAAATCGAGAATCTGCGCGCCCGTCATGCCGCGCTCGAAAAAAAGGTGCAAAAGCCTTCTCTCGCGCGCATTTAGTCCGGCGGTCGCTTCGCCAAGTGCGGAGATGAATTCGCTTATAAGG
>JAZFVB010000294.1:0-2375 GCA_036447515.1 Nitrospinota bacterium | reverse complement strand
TCATACCTTAGCACCGCCTATTTTGCCGGGACGCGCCGTTACGAGTTCTATCGAACCAGCCAGTTGTTTGCTATCCTGTTGCTGCCTTTTCTAGTTATGCTGACGCTAGGCGGGTTTAAAAACTCAAGCGCCGTTATCCTGTGGTCGCTGATCTCTCCTCTGGGCGCCCTGCTCTTTGCCGAGCGCCGTCAGGCCATTGCATGGTTACTGGCCTTCCTCGGCCTTCTGGTCCTTGGCGCTTTCCTTGATCCCTATGTTTTCTCCGGCAACAACCTGCCGCCGGTAATGATAAAAATCTTTTTCGTTATGAACCTGGGCGGTGTTTCGGCGGTAGCCTTTATACTTGTTTATCATTTCATGAGTGAAAAAAATGCCACTCTCAGGCTTCTGCGCATAGAACAGGACAAAGCCGAAAACCTGCTGTTGAATATTCTGCCCAAGGATATAGCCGATATATTGAAAGATGAAAGCCGCACAATTGCGAACCATCACAGCGAGGCCAGCATTCTATTCGCCGATGTTGTGGACTTCACACCGATGTCCGCGCAAATAACACCTATTGAAACCGTGGATTTACTGAACGAGGTTTTTTCCTATTTTGATACGCTTGTGGAGAGATACGGTCTTGAGAAAATCAAGACTATCGGTGACTGCTATATGGTGGCCGGCGGCGTTCCAAAACCACGATCCGACCATGCCCATATCCTGACCAGAATGGCGTTGGAAATGAACGAGTACGTTAATGCGAACGAATTCCACGGCCATAGGTTAAGTTTCCGCATCGGAATAAACTCCGGGCCGGTTGTAGCGGGAGTGATTGGCCGCAAAAAATTCATATACGACTTATGGGGGGATGCTGTGAATATCGCAAGCCGAATGGAATCTCAGGGCGTAAGCGGCAAAATCCAGATCGCGAAGGGTACTTACGACTTGATAAAGGACGATTTTATATGTAAGCAACAGGATGAAGTATATGTGAAAGGCAAAGGTCAAATGCCGGTCTGGCATGTACTGGCGGAAAAGGAAAGCGGTTCCGCCTTGCACCGATAGGGAAAATGGGGTCAGGTCTGCAATGTAGTATTCATTGATAGCATCGTTGCCGCCCCCTCCCCTTCGACAAGTGGACAAAAAGCGGTCAATCTATTTTATGGACAGATAGTGCTTTTTCGCTTCCTTGGCGGAAAAACGCTCGTCGTCCTTTACCTCGTCCATCAGTTTGGACAGCCCGTAATTCTCTAATATGTTTTCCAACCGCTCGAATCCATCAATTGGGATTTGGACGGCAACAGGCTTTTGATTTTCATCAAAAACGATATTTTTATGTATTTTTAGCATTATTCATCTCCTAGCTTAAAATGCATTATCTTTTTTATATCTTACCATAAGCGCTTATCTTTGATCGAAAAAGCGGTCAATTGATTTTGCTGAAACTCTTTTTGTAATCGTCTAATCGTTTTTCAAGTTCCGTAAGGCCGTACCATCTGCCGCGAACCATTACGCCCTTTATAGTGCGTATGTTTTTTATATCCTCAAGGGGGTTGGCGGAAAGGAGCAACAAATCGGCGCGCATCCCCTCGGCTACCGTTCCCCATTTTGCGTCTCCGTTCATTTTTTGCGCGACCTTCGCGGCGTTGCGCGTGGCGGTTGACAGCGCGTCGAAAGGAGACAAACCCGCCTCGACCAAAAGCTCCAGCTCGCGGTGCATGTGGACTCCCGGAACGACGCCGACATCCAACACCGAAGTTCCCGCCACAAGCGTCACCCCCGCATCGTGAAGCGATTTTGCAAGCTCCATTGCAAAGGGGCGAATTTCTTCGCGCAGGTATTTTCCTTTATCGTCGAGGTCTTCCAGCGCCAGCCCCCTTCCGCGCCACGACTCGAAAATTTCCGGACGAACCAGCCCGTATTCGGCGCTTGAAAAAAGTTTTGGAGCGTCCTCAAGTATTTTCTGCGCCCTTTCATCGGCAACCAGGCCGGTGCCGACGGCGACTCCGTTTTCCGCCGTGAGTTTAACGGCTGTCTGGATACCGGAAAAGTCGATCTCGTATGCAACAGGCCCCGAGCTTTCCTCCAACGGATCGTAATCTTTTTGGAAATACGAAAGGTATTCGCCCAAGGTCGCCACCTCGTTTAAGCCCGATGAAAGCGCTTTGTTTAAATCGACCCTGTCAGGCAGATGGCCACCAACGTACCTTCCATTTTCCCGCGCCGCTTTCATCAGTCCTTCGTAGGCTGGCGGCGTAAGGTGGTCGCGGACGTTGACCAGATCGTAGGGCGTTTCCATCTGCTTGTTCGCTTCTGCGGCGGCGTGCCAGTAATCATCGACTAAAAAGAGATCGGGCTGGCGCAGTTTAAAGACCATGCCGACCGGAATA
>JAZFVB010000293.1:0-12773 GCA_036447515.1 Nitrospinota bacterium | reverse complement strand
TCCCACCGAAAGCAGGGCAAGCTCTTTTGCCGCTGTCTGAAGGGCGCCTTTCATCTCCTTTTCGCTGATGAGCTGTGGCACATAATCCCTTTGTCCGAATGCGCTCGTCGCCGTCAGGAGGATTATCAGAAAAGAAACGGTTGAAATCGTTTTAAGCATTTTTCTAAGTGAAGTCGCCCTTGACTATCGTTGGGGTTATGAATATCAAAAGCTCTCTTTCGTCGTCCGTTTTGCTTTTGCTTTTGAAAAGCCATCCCAGTACCGGTATGTCCGAAAAGAACGGAAGGCCCGCCTGGTTATCCTTCTGCACGTTTTCAAAGACGCCGCCCAGAACCGCCGTGCCGCCGTCGGCGACAAAAACGGTCGTTTCCAGATGACGGGTCACAATAGAAAGGTCTCCAGCGGCGCTAGTGAAGGTAGCATCGGGATCGTCCTTCGTCGCTACGATCTGCATATTTATCATGTTATTCGGCGTAATAAAGGGCGTAACTTCCAGTGATATTAACGCTTCCTTAAATTCCGTGGTTGATCTATCCGCCACCACTTTTGTATACGGTATTTCCCAACCTTTTTCTATTTTCGCGGTGGAACCGTTTACAGTGGTTATCTTTGGGTTGGCGAGGGTTTTACTCTTGCCCTGCGTCTCAAGGGCTGAAAGCCTGGCGTTAAGCATTGATGTACCAAAAGCATCCGCCAGGCTGATCGATACCGCCGCCACGGGATTGCCGCTTCCGCTGGCGTCCGTTGCAGGGAATTCAATCGCGGCTCCATCCAGTCCGGAGCCCCCAAGCGAGCCGCCGGATATTATGTAACCGGGCGCAACGTTGCTGCCCATGCTTGCCGCCATGCTGCCGCCCCATTGGATGCCCAAAGAGCGTGAATGAGACCGCGAAATCTCCACTATGCGCGACTCTATGAAAACCTGTTTTTGCGGTTGATCTATCACCGCCAGTTGCATTGCTATCTCATCGAGTTGCGAGATGGTACCGAATGCGCTTATCAAGGATAATTGCGGAAATGTGCTGAAGCTTATTCCGCTTTCGGTTATAAGCCCGGTGGATTTTTCCCCTTTGCCGCCGCCGGTGGCTTCTTTTGTCGTTCCGCCGTAAATGTTGCTAAAGTAGCTTAAAACCGAATCGGGCCGCGTATATTTCAAGCGGAAGGACCTAAAGCCCATATCCTCTTCCTCTACCATTTTTTTGGCCTCTATCGTGTCGGCCGTAATTTCCTTTTCCGCCTTCGCTTTTTCCTGCCGGCGTTTTATATCTTCGTCTTCACGGGCAAGCCTTTCCAGGTAATTCTCGTATGTATTGACGACGATCAGCCCTTTTTCCTCCACCATCACCAGGTTATGGAGTCTCAATATTATTTCCAGCGCCTCGAACCAGGTAACCTTTTCCAGCACAACGCCCAACACCCTGCGTTCGCCAACATCGGGATGGATTACGTATCGGAAGTTCCTGCCGTTTTCGCTAAGCATGTTTATTACGGCTTCCAAGCTGATTTCCTTGAAATTCAGCGAAAAGAGGTCTTCCTGTTCTTCTTCGATAAACTCTTTTCCGGTTTCCTTCAGCTTGACCGTAAAAGGCTTCTCCTCGGGCATCGCGGCAGTGGTTTCCGGCTTCGGGGCTGGAATAGGCACGAAAGTTTCTTCACTTTTTGTAGGCTGAACTACGGTTTTGGGAAGTTCCATTCGAGCCTTTTGACCGGTGGCACACGATGCCGAGACGAAAACAACGGCGAAAATAGACGCCGCAAACCGAATCGCCGCCGGCTTACCTGAAAATCTCATTAATCTCCAGCCTCCTTGACGAAGTTCCATCGGATATTTCCATATGGTTCAAAGTGATTGATTCAATTAGATATTTGCCCACTTTATCACCCTCTGTATACCGTTTATCGTTAATGACCACGATTTTTTTTGATCCCTTTATCATAATTAAGCCGACTTTGTATTCCCCTTTCTGTACAATTTTCTTTTCGGTATCATCTCCCTTTTTCAGCGCCCTCGTGCCGCTGGTTCCAAACTTAAAAGGATTCCTGACATCTGAAAAGTCAATTTCCGTGCCGAAAGAGGTTCCGTAACCAAAAAAAATCAAAACAACGGTAAAAAGAAGCAGGCCCCTAAAAAATGACTTCATCTGAAATATATTTCCATATCTATTCTGGAATCGATCGTATAAAGTTCTTTTTTGGTGAATGTCTCCGAACCCTCGGATGGTTTATTCATGGCCGTCTTGGCGTCTTCGTTCAGCGACATGTCCACCGAAAGGATTGAAAGCGCATACGGCAGCTGAAGTATTTTATCTATGAACTTAACGGTCGATACAAAATCCGATCTATATTCCAAGCCTATTTTATTCTGTGTGAAATGCAGTTGGACAACGCCTTTTTTCTTTCTCTTTTTCCCACCGGCGGCGCCCGCCGCCACTTCCAGCTCGTACTCCTGCTTTTTTGAAATCACGCTGGTTTCCGCGCTCAGGTTAACAAGCTGCATCGGTATCTCCTGCGCGGTGGTTTCGAGTGTTTGCAGCATTTTTCCTATCTGATTTCGCGCCTTGAGGCTTTCCTTGAAGACCACCTCCTTTTCTTCCATGCCTTTAAGTTCGCTTTGAAGCCTTTTCAGCTCTTCCGAAAGTTCTTTCAGCTTGCCGCGCACTCTTTCCAGCTTCTGGTAGTGCGCCCTTATCTCATTTCGATCCTTGAGGTATTTTTTGATCTCTTTAACCGTGCTTTCGAATACCATGTTATGCGTTATGTAGAAAAGCACCGCAATAACGGTAGCCCCCATGATAATCTTTTCACGCCTGCTCAGGTTTTGAAGCTGACTAATCAGATTGTCTATCATGAGCTTCCTTTCAAATCCGACGCGATTTCAAAATTCAGCATGTTTCCCGCTCCCTCGCCCTCCTCCTCGCCGGTAGAGATGAGCGACGCATGCTCAAAATACGGAGAGAACTGTATCTTGTTCAGAAAGTCGCGCAGGGCCATAATCTGAGTGTCGGCCCGCCCGCGTATCATGCCGGAAATTACCAGCTGCTGGGAGTAAAGAGAACCGTCAACCGCATAACTCTTTGGCTTGCTAAAAGAGATGACAATGCTTTCAAGAGCGATATCGCCCGGCAAGAGTTTGCTTACCTCCAGATAAACTTCCGCCCATTTGATGTTCCGCCCTTTTAGTTCGGGATAAATGCTCATACGGGTATCGACTGCCTTTATGTCGTTCTTAAATTCAATTATCTTGTCTTCTATCATTCCGCCAGCCTGCTGTTCCGCCTTAAGATTTGCAATCTGGGTTTCATAATTCTTGATCTGCGTTTTAAGGTGTTTTACATATTGGATGCCTCCCGCATTTATAAGCATCACAAGGATTATGAACAGCAGTACCAAGAACACGGGAGCGGCTCTTTTCTTGAGTCTTGCGAAAGAAAAGCGCATATCCGGCGGAAGGAGGTTCAGCTTACGGTCCTGAACCAAGGCGACTCCCACCGTCAGCGTAAGTTCGGAACCGCGTTCCTTGTGTTTTTCCAGTTCCGGCTTTTCGACCACAAGGAAATCATCGAACGGGTTATATGACTTGAACTCGAACCCCAGCGCATCGGTTAGGTATTTGCTCAGGTTCTTTATATGCGCCGCGGTTCCAATGAGGTATGCCGTCGGTACGTCGGCCACCCTGTATTCGTTCTTGAAATAATCTATGGACCTCCCGAATTCGGTAATCATTTTGTCCAGAACGGGCTGGATCTTTTCCAGAATCATTTCCCCTGTAACGCCTTTTACGCCCAACTCGTAGAGGTCCTCGTCCATGGGCACCCCGAAGTAATCTTTCATCTCTTCGGCTTCTTCTTCCGTAAGCTCCACCACTTCTCCCGCAACCTCGTACTCGGATGCAATATTTTCGATAAGATCATAAGTTCCTATTGAAACGTCCCTGGAAAACCTTATGTATCCTTCGTCGAAAACGTAAATGCCGGTTACGCTCCTCCCAACGCTTATCACCGGCACGGGAACGGATTTATCCATGATTTTCGATTCTTCCAGCACGGCAACCAGCGCCGATGAGACCGGAATAATGGAAATGTGCTTAAGCGATGTCTGCCTTATAAAATCGTTGTATTTTTTTACTACCTTGCCGTCAAGTGCGGCCATCCTCACTTTAATCTGTCCGTCTACGGAATCCTCCGGCAACGTAAACACGTCCATCGAGGCAGTTTCTATTGGAAAGGGAATCGATTCCCGTTCGCTGAACCTCAATGACTCCATGATTTCTTCTTTTTCCATCTCCGGCACGTCCACCTGCCGCAGGTAGAAGTTTTTGTCGACTATCAGGTTCGCCGCCGTTCTTGCCCTCAGCCCCTTCTCCTTGCATACGGCTCCGACTTTTTTTGCCGTTTCGGGACCAAAGGGATCGGCGCCCTGGTCGGGGCGAATTTCCTCATAGCAATTAAGGACGAATTTATCTTCCCTTTGCTCAAGGTCTATAACTTTTGTGCTTCCCGGCGTGGCCAATACGCCGGTAAACGTATTTACGATCGGAATATTAAGTATCAACGCCAGATTTTGTAGAAGCTTGTGGACTTTTGTCCCGATTTTTAATTTATTAAGGATGCCCTTAAGGTCGGGCTTTTTGAGCTTTACCTTCGGGGCGCCGTTTTTCTCTTTAGGGCCAGCCATAGCGTCAATTAAAAAACAATGTGATTGTCATTTTTTATCCAGATACTTGGAAATTATTCTGCGGATATTGTCCGGGTTCGGGCCGCACTCCACTGGCGTGTTGCGGTCGCGGCTTTTTATACCCGCCAACTTCCCTTGATGGTATTTGAGCTTGAAGGAAGAAAATTTAAGCCCGTGGGCGGTTGAAAGAACCACAACGGATTGCTTTTTTAAAATTATTCGCCGCTTTATGAGCTTTAACAGAACGGCCAATGCCACCCCGGTATGTGGGCATGTGTACATGCCGGTTCTATCCGCCCGGACACTGGCGTCCACCAGTTCTGCTTCGGTGGCCTGCTCCACTATTCCGTTGAACTCGTCCATTATCTGCACCGCCTTTAGCAGGCTGACCGGATTTCCAATCTGTATGGCCGATGCCAGGGTCTGTTTCGCCTTAATGGGCCTGAAGTTCTTCCAGCCGCGCTTGTAATGGCGGAAAAGGGGGTTGGCCCTTTGGGCCTGGGCCACGACTATTCTCGGTTTTTTCCTTATAAGGCCCAGTTTCAGCATCAGCTTGAATCCCTTGCCCAACGCGGAAACGTTTCCCAAATTCCCGCCGGGGATGACGACGACATCAGGCACCTTCCAATCGAGTTGCTGCACCATTTCAAAGGCTACGGTTTTCTGGCCTTCAATGCGCAGCGAGTTCATCGAATTGGCAAGATAGATCGTATTGTCGCTCGTTATCTCCCTAACAACCTTCATGCACCCGTCAAAATCCGTGTTGAGCGAAAGAACCAGCGCGCCGTTTGCGATCGGCTGTATGAGCTGCTCCATCGACACCTTATTCTTCGGAAGGAAAACAATGCTGGGAATTCCGCCCGCCGCGCAATAAGCCGCGAGCGCCGCCGACGTGTCGCCGGTTGATGCACAGGCAACCGCCCTTATATCCTTTCCGTCGGCTATCATCTGGTTGACTACCGATACAAGGACCGTCATGCCCAGATCCTTGAACGAACCCGTGTGGCTGTTCCCGCACAGTTTTATCCAAAGGTTGTCGAGGCCGATCTCCATGCCGAAACGTTCGGCCCAGAAGAGGTTCGTTTCGCCCTCGTACATCGAGACTACGTTGTTATTGTCCACTATCGGGCATACGAATTCCTTTTTGCCCCATACGCCGCTGCCGTAAGGCCATTCGTTGCCGTGCTTGCGCATCTCCAAAAGCCTTTTCCAGTAAGCGCCCGACTTTTTGCGAAGCTTGCCGTGATCGTGGACTACCTGCAAAAGGGAGCCGCAGTTACGGCACGAATAAACGACTTCCGTAAGGGAATACTTCTCGCCACAGTCGGAAATACATTCGAACCATGCGTTGTATTCCGGCTCTCCGGCAATTTTAATCAAAGCAGAAATGGTTCAACCCCCAACAATCCAGTTCAGGTTTCGCCCTCCGGCGCCGCGTCATCTTCGAGGCGCCATCTGGTTTTTGTGCCATTCGACGTACATTTTGTCGAAATACTTTTCGTCCCCCAGCATTTCAGGCTCTATCACGAACTCGCCCGTGATGTTCATATAGTTTAGCGCAGGCGCGCCGGCAAGCAACCCTGAAAGCGCTTCCGAAACCTGCATCCTCTGCTCCTTGGCGTACTCTTCAATGTATTTTACGGCTTCGTCGGTGAATTTAAGCACTATGCCGTAATCCCTCTTAAAGCCTCCCAGGAAATCTATGAAAGGCGATCTTTCCATCAACTTCAAAAGGGCGTCCTTCGGTTCGTTCACCACTTCGCTGGTAACGACAAAAGTCCTGAAGTTCGTTCCGGGAAGTTCGAACTGGAAATCGGTCAGCGCCGCCTCCCATTCGCTTACAAGAGCCCTCGCGCCTGTCTTTTTCCTTTCCGCCTTGCCGGCAACTTCCTCGATCGCATCGTCCCTGAACTCCAGATCGATATCAAAAAGCTTAAACTCCAGACGGTACTGTTCGAGTATCGAATCTTCCGTTTGTGTCATTATTCTCACGAGGTCGTTCTTCGACAAGGCGTTAACATATGTGCGAATCGGCGTGCGCCCAACCAGCTCCGGTATAAGGCCGAACCGGATGTAGTCGTCTTCGTTAGCCAGTTTATAAAAATTCCTATACCTGTCTTTTTTGGGTTCGTGGTCAATCGGCCCGAAGCCGCTGATGGTAAGCGAGCCGTCCTCCTTGTACCTCCCGCTCATGTTGCCGAGCCGCTTTTTGACAATTGCCTCTATTCCGTCGTTCGGCCGCTGGAAGGAGCCGCCGAGTATGAAGAGTATGTTTTCGGTATTAATCGGCTCGTCTCTCTTGGCCGTTTTGATTCCGCGCTGCTGGTTTACAAGTTCCTGTATCTGCGAGGAAGGGCTCATCGGATCGTCTATGGCTACCTGCTTCCTTTCTATCAACTTTAAAACGGCTCGCTGGAACCCTTCCCGCGAAACGTCGATCCCGATCAGGTTTCCTTCCTTGGCCTTTTTGTCCATCTCGTCTATGAAGATAAGGCCGCCGTTGAGGTTTATGAAATCGGCCTTCTCCCTTTTAGATTCGCCCGGCGCCATGTTAATGAGGTCGCGCACCATGTCGTCCGCGCTCTTGCCAACATAGCCCGCTTCGGTGTAGTCGGTGGCGTCCACTATGTATACCGGCACGTCAAGGAGATCGCCCAGAACCTCCACGCAGTAAGTCTTCCCGCTGCCGGAAGGGCCCGAGATAAGGGTGTTTTTCTTCCTGAAACGCTTGACATCAAAACCTTCCAGCAGCTCCGGTTTCATCTTGCGCGCTCTAAGCATTGCGAAATGATAGGCGGCGGCGATGGCGAGACGTTTTTTATAATCTTCCTGGCCTATCACGTACTTGTCCAGATACTCCTTTATCTGTCGGGGCGTATAAGGCTCCAAAGGCCCGGCGCCCTTACCTTCGTCTTCACCCTTTCTACCGCCAAGAATGGACTTCATGGTCTCTTCGAATACGTCTTCGGCTTCAAGATATGCATGTGCGGCTTCCTCGTTCGAGCAGCCGTAGTCCCTGACTATTTTCTCGATCGCTTCTTTAGGAACGTCCCTTTTCACAATTTATAACTCCGCAAATGGTCGGCATAATCTTTGTTTAAACTCTTTATTTTGTGATTATATTACAAAAAGGCTTGTGTATGCAGTCCCGCGCCGCCGCCAGGAAAGAAATCGCAGATGTAGGAAGAAAGCGCGCCGCGACCCGGTAGTAGGGGTCAGTTTATCCCTATATCGGCGTTAAGCCGCCTGGATGAAGGGGGTTTCTTTTTTTGCCTGACCTTCTTTTTGGCCATGAAAACCGGTTCCGTCATAACTATGCCGAGAACCTCGTCCATCGATTCCACCGGCAAGAACTTTATCTCCTTGCGTATGTTACCGGGAATTTCCTCAAGCTCGCGCTTGTTGTCTATAGGGATGACCAGATTCCTTATCCCGGCCCTGTGGGCCGCCAACGTCTTTTCCTTCAGCCCGCCTATCGGCAGTACCTTTCCCCGAAGAGTAACCTCGCCCGTCATCGCAACGCCGTGCCTTACCGGCACCTTGCAGAAAGCCGAAACCATCGCCGCCGCCATCGTTATGCCGGCAGACGGCCCGTCTTTCGGGATAGCGCCCTCCGGCACGTGAATGTGTATGTCGTTTTTGGCATGGAATGAGGGGGAAAGCCCGAACCTTTTAGCCCGAGAACGAATGTATGTAAGGGCCGCATGGGCGGACTCCCTCATGACGTCGCCCAGCTTTCCGGTAAGCGTTAGCTTTCCCTTTCCGGGAACAACGCTAACCTCTATGTTCATTATCTCTCCGCCGGTTTCCGTCCAGGCAAGGCCTAGCGCAAAACCGACTTCGTTGTGAGCTTCCGCTTTTTCCGAGCGGAATTTTATCGGCCCGAGAAACTTCGAAAGGCCGGCCGAGTTTATTTCGGGATTGTATTTTTTCTTTTCGACTACCTTGCGGACGATTTTGCGGCACACTTTCGCAAGAGTCCGCTCCAGATTGCGAACGCCGGCCTCCCTCGTGTAATGGCGGACGATCCTCGTCAAAATGCCGTCGGAAAAGGCGGCTTGGGCGCGTTTGAGGCCGTGCTCTTTCATCTGCTTGGGCAAGAGGAAATTCGATGCGATTTTCATCTTTTCGTGCTCGGTATAGCCCGCGATCCGAAGTACCTCCATCCGGTCGAGAAGCGGCGCCGGTATCGTATGCAATACGTTGGCGGTTGTAATAAACATGACTCCCGAAAGGTTGTAGTCCACTTCCAGGTAGTGGTCGCTGAATGAGTTGTTCTGCTCGGGATCGAGGGCCTCAAGAAGCGCCGAAGAAGGGTCGCCGCGAAAATCGACGCTCATCTTGTCAACCTCGTCCAGCATAATTACCGGATTTACCGTTCCGGCCTTTTTCATTGACTGTATGATCCTTCCGGGCAGAGCGCCGATGTAAGTGCGGCGATGTCCGCGTATTTCCGCCTCGTCCCTTATTCCGCCCAGCGAAACGCGCACGAACTTCCTGCCAAGCGCGCGAGCTATCGACTTGCCCAGCGAGGTCTTCCCCACGCCCGGCGGTCCGACGAAACAGAGTATCGGCCCGCGCCCGCTCTTTGAAAGCTTCCGCACGGCCAGATAGTCGACTATGCGCTCCTTTATCTTTTGAAGGCCGAAATGGTCTTCGTCCAGCACTTTCTTGGCGCGTTTCGTATCGAGGTTATCTTTGCTGCGCTTCGACCATGGCACGTCCAGCAGCCATTCGAGGTAGTTGCGCACCACCGTCCCTTCCGCGGACATGGGTGGCATTTGTTCAAGTTTGCGGAGTTCCTTCAACGCCTTAAACTCGACGTCTTTGGGCATTTTGGATTTTTTTATCCGTTCCCTCGTCTCCCCAATCTCCGACTGCGCGTCGGAGTGGCCCAGCTCCTTTTGAATCGCCTTTATCTGCTCGTTCAGATAGTAGTCTCTCTGGGTTTTGTCCATTTGCTTTTTAACGCGCCCCTTAAGCCGTTTTTCTATACGCTGAATATCAATCTCCTTTTCGAGGCAGTCGGCAAGTTTTTTAAACTGCTTTTTAATGTCGGTTTCCTTTAGAATCGCCTGCCTGTCCGCAACATTGAACACTACATGGGCAAGTACGGCGTTGCACAGTTCCTCCGGGTCTTCGATGCCGGTAAGCGTATCGAGGATTTCCATCGGCATTCGGTGACCCGCCTTTACGTAGCTGGGAAAGAGTTCCCTTACGCTTCTTACCAGCACCTCCAGCTCGCGGTCGCCTTTTTTAGTTTCGATGCGCGTCAATTTTTTCGAATCGACTACAAAAAGCGGCTCTGTTGACTTGTAATCGGTTATCTTTGCCCGCACAAGACCCTCAACCATTATCTTCACGGTGCCGTCGGGCATTTTAAAAATCTGCGCGACCTCGGCTATGCAGCCCACCTCATAGATATCATCGGGCTTCGGGTCTTCCTTTTGCGCCGACTTCTGGGCGCTAAGCATGATCAGGTTATCGTGCTCAATGGCGAACTCCACGGCACGTATGGACTTTTCCCTCCCCACGAAAAGGGGCACCGCCATCGTGGGAAAGACAACTATGTCCCTTAACGGTAAAAGCGGAAGGTTTTCCGTATTTATGGCCTTTAACGGCCGTTTTCTTTCGCCCACGTTTTTGCTATCCCGCCTTTTTCCTGTAGGTTATTAAAGGCTGGTTCTTTTTCTTTACAACCTCTTCGTTGATTATCACTGCTTCTATGTCGGTGGTGCCCGGGATTTCGTACATCGTATCGAGCATCGTCCGCTCGAGGATCGCCCTCAAGCCGCGCGCGCCGAGCTTTCTGCTTATCGCCTCTTTTGCTATGGCGCTAAGGGCGCCGTCGGAGAAGTGAAGGCTTACCTTCTCGAAGCTGAAGAGCTTTTTGTACTGCTTGATCAGGGCGTTTTTCGGCTTTACCAGTATTTCTTTGAGCGCTTTTGCGTCAAGCTCGTCCATCACCGCGTTGACAGGCAAGCGGCCCACGAATTCCGGGATAAGCCCGAACTTTAAGAGGTCTTCGGGTTCGATCCTTTTCAGTATGTTTTCACCTTTCTTATCCTTCTTCGATTTGATCTTCCCGCCAAAGCCCATCGTCTGGCGCCCCAGGCGGCGCTCGATTATCTTATCCAGCCCGACGAATGCGCCGCCGCATATGAACAGAATGTTGGTGGTGTCCACCTGCAGGAAATCCTGCTGCGTATGCTTACGGCCTCCCTGCGGCGGCACGTTGGCTACTGTGCCCTCGATTATCTTCAGGAGCGCCTGCTGAACGCCCTCGCCGGAAACGTCGCGCGTTATCGAAGGGTTATCGGTTTTGCGGCTTATCTTGTCTATTTCATCTATGTAAATGATGCCTTTTTCGGTTTTTTCGACGTCGTATTCCGCCGCCTGCAAAAGACGGTGGATTATGTTTTCCACGTCCTCTCCCACGTAACCCGCTTCGGTGAGGGTAGTGGCGTCCACTATGGTGAACGGGACGTTTAGCATCTTGGCCAGCGTCTGGGCTATCAGCGTCTTTCCGGTACCCGTGGAGCCTACGAGGAGTATATTGTTCTTTTGCAGCTCGACGTCGTCCACGCCGACGTTCGAGTCGATGCGTTTGTAATGGTTGTGGACCGCTACCGACAGGATTTTCTTGGCGTGTTCCTGCCCCACGACGTATTCGTCCAGCGCCGCATTTATTTCCTTTGGCTTTGGGAGGCTTTCGAAGGTGGCGCTTTTTTCCTGGTTCCATTCCTCGACGATTATTTCGTTGCATAGGTCGATGCACTCGTCGCATATGTACACCATGGGCCCCGCGATAAGCTTTTTTACCTCTTCCTGATTCTTACCGCAAAATGAGCACCTGAGTTCCTGGTTATCTTTCTTCTTCGGCATCAATCACTCCTTTAAGGTTACTTCCTTCCCCCCCTTATTTATCGTCAGATTTCTTTTTTTCTTTTGTCTCACCCTTCTTTTTCACCAACGCCCTTGACGATATCACCTCGTCTATTAGCTTGTATTCAAGGGCTTCGGCGGCGGTCATGAAGAAATCCCTTTCCGAATCCTCCTTAATCTTGTTGGACGTGTGGCCGGTATGTTTGGCGTAAATGGCCTCCAGCGCGGTCCTGAGCCTTTTTATTTCCAGCGCCTGTATTTCTATATCGGTGGCCTGCCCCTGAAATCCGCCCATCGGCTGGTGCATCATGATTCGCGCGTGCGGGAGGGCAAACCGCTTGCCGGTCGCTCCGGCTGAAAGAAGGAGCGAGCCCATGCTGGCGGCCTGGCCGATGCATATCGTCTGTATGTCCGGCTTCACGAACAGCATGGTGTCGTAGATGGCCAGCCCCGAGGTAACGGCTCCGCCGGGAGTGTTCAGGTAAATGTAGATATCCTGGTCGGGGTCTTCGGCTTCCAGGAAAAGAAGCTGTGCGATAACGAGGTTTGATATCATGTCGTCAAGGGGCGTGCCGATAAAGACTATCCTGTCCTTTAACAGCCTCGAATAGATGTCGTACGACCTTTCGCCGCGTGCCGTCTGTTCAACGACTATTGGAACTAAAGTCATTATGCGTTCTCCTTTTTCCGCTTTTCGGATTTATTTATTTTGTCCTTTTCGTCAACGTACTTGTCCTTAACCTCGACCGTTGAAATAAGCTTTTCGTAAACCTTATCGTTAAGAATCTCCTTAAAGGCCATGGTAAGCCCCCTTCGCTTGATGTTTGCGGAGTCGTCCTTCGCGCCGGAATTGCGGAACATCTTTTCGTATTCCTCGCCGCGCTTCAGCACTTCCTTCTGGTCGGGAGTTATATTTTCCTTAAGTGCGACGGCTTCGATTATAAGTTCCTCGCGCGCCAACCTGTCGCCCTCTTCGCGGCAGGTTTTTTCGAACTCGTCCTTTTTGAAGTTAGGGCTCGATTCGATGTCCACACCGTACCTTTTGGATTCCGCTATTTTGGCATTGGCGCGGTACTCGGAGTAGCCTGTCGCCATCTTGGGCGGAAGGTCGAAAGAAGTTTCTTTTATTATGCGGTCGAGAATTTCGGCGCGGAGCTTTCTGTCCGCGTCGTTTTTCATGCCGTCTTCCATATCTTTACGGACCTTTTCCATCA
>JAZFVB010000292.1:0-7313 GCA_036447515.1 Nitrospinota bacterium | reverse complement strand
TTAATTTCTTAAAAAATTATTTCGCCAAAAAAAAACACAACTTACCCCCCCCCCCCCCCCATTTTTGGTGTGAATCATAGGAAAAAGTATTATTGGGGTTGCAATTGAAAGCGTTAGCCCCTATATTGGCGCGAAAGAAAGGGCAAGAATTGGGCAAAGGTAATAGTATGAAAAACTGGGCAAAAATAGGCGGCTTTTGCGGCTTTTGCATCGGACTGGCGACCGTTCCTTTGGTTCCCACTCTTTCAACGGCGGCCAAATTAATGGTTCTTTCGGCGGCGCCTGTTATAGGCGCGGTCGGGATTTCGACATCGATTGGGGCGTTTCTCGGCGCCTCTATTGCCAAAAAAAGATAGTTGCGGGATTTTATTGGCTTAATTTCTCATCCACCCCTGCCGTGATGGTAGCCGCAGGCGTCCCGCCTGCGGTGTACAAGCGAGACGCATGTACCCACTGGCAAAGCCATACGCGCCTCCAGCTTAATTGGCTCCCACTCTATTAAAAAGGATTACTCTATACTATGCCATCCAATTAGCTCTAGATAAATTATCTTTACGTTAGCGCTAAACCTTATTGAAAAGAAAGCGTGAAAAACTCACTCCAAGCAGGCCGGATATCGCAAGCAATACGGCGACCACAATGTAATTCTTGTTTTCCAGCCCGTTCAATGTTCCATTCGCCCGGCCGTTAACATGGCGCATTATCACTCTTCTGTTAATGACGTTGGCCTTTACCGACTTCGATTTGTCCAGCGGCATCGATTCCCCGAAGCCTACAGTCGAAATCCTGTCCGGATCGATTTTGTGTTTTTCGACAAGGTACGATTTCACCGCCGCGGCCCGCTTCCGGGAAAATTTCATATTGACCTGTTTCTTTCCGACGGTATCGGTATGCCCTTCGATGATAAATTGTTCATTTGCCCATTGCGTAGATTTAAGCTGTTTTGCCAGTTTATCCAGATATTCAAGGGATTTCCTTGTCAGGTTCGTCGAGTTGAATTCAAATTTCACGCCCAGCCTTAACCCGGCTTCCAGCTTTGTATCTTTCAGCGGCGGCTCGGCGCCATACGCGTTAAAAGAAAAGAATGTAAGGCATGATAGTACGAGAATTATGTGAA
The DNA here is from genome assembly GCA_036447515.1 of Nitrospinota bacterium. Taxonomy (GTDB): domain Bacteria; phylum Nitrospinota_A; class UBA7883; order JACRGQ01; family JACRGQ01; genus JAZFVB01. Next base: position 6,196 of record JAZFVB010000292.1, on the reverse strand, counting down.
ACCCGTTCCATCGCGCCGTTTTATCTTTCATTCTATATTCCATCGAAATTCAATAACCCCAATTGTGAATTCATTTTCAATTGCCAGTTAGGTATTATATATTAACTACCAGAATGGAGGAAGTGATGTTAAAGAAAAAGTCCGGCACGGATGATTCCGCGGGAGGTTTAAACTCCTCATCGTCCCTGACGGAGGAATACGGGCGCGGGTCGCACATTTCCGCACCGCGTTTTTTCCTTTTCGGCCTTCTTACATTCTGGATTTACTCGATAATTAAATTTAATTTAATAATTAAACTCCATGAGAAAGAAAGGGTGACGTATTTTGAAAAGCTCCTGGGTTCCGGCTCTTGGTCCAGCGGCAAGTCGATAATGGATGAGTTACGAAAATCAGGCGCAAGGGAAAAGCGTTTTTATATCTTTGACAGCGTGATTCTGAATCTGCTGGCCATAACGGCGCTGGCTTTTGAAATATATAGAATGTATATGCCGCTGCCTGAATTCCCGTATAAAGAACTTATATTCGAATATCCATATGCAGGGATCGGGCTTGCGGGGCTGCTGTTCTATTTATCATCTGTTATTTATACGTGGCGCTCCGCCAGAAAAATGAAAGACCATGAAAGGCGCGAGTCGCAGTTGGTCTTTTTCTATAAAAACCATGAAAGTTCCGAATCAAGCAAGCCTGTTGATGGATCGCAGCAAAGGTGGAAGAAGTTCCAAAATAAGTTGGTTTTTTACGCCGTGTTCGGAATGCCGGCGGCGCTTATCCCATATTTGGCGGTTCTAAATATAAACTCCGTAATGATCAGCGGCGGCCCGGCTTACAACATCTACGGCTGGGCGGCTGTTTTAGGCTTTGTGACGGCATTTTTCAGTTACTGGTGCATTCTATCTTTCAGGTGGATTTATGACGGACACGTTAATTTTGAGCTTGCGAATAAATGGAACCTTTTGGTCAAAACAGTTGATGGAGGACGGAACCTTTTAGCGATTATGCTGACCGATATGGTGGGTTTCAGCAAAACCATGGAGGTTGACGAGGATACGGCGTATTTGAAACTGCGGGAACATAACGACGCCATAAGAAAATTTATAAGTCTCTACGGCGGTACTGAAGTGAAAACAATGGGGGACGCATTCCTGGTGAGGTTCAACAACCCCATAGACGCGGTGAACTCGGCAATAGACATCCAAACCATTTTCGACCGCTATAACCAGGATAAGGTGGAGGGTGAACGCATTTTTCTCCGCATCGGGATCCATTACGGCGAAGTGATAGTCGAAAAAAACGATATTATGGGCAACGGTGTTAATGTTACCGCGCGCATCGAACCGTTGGCCATACCGGGTTGTATCAGTATTACAAAAGTGGTCTATGACCAGGTAGCGGGAAGAGTAAAAGCGGATATACTCAGGATCGGCAGGAAGAAGCTGAAAAACATTTCAATGTCTCAAGAGTTGTATATGGTTGTCCCTGGCGGGAGTGAGGAGATGCAAGCCGACAAGCTCGATATAATACAAGCTTTTCAGAAGCACAAATGGAAGTTTTCCAAAGCGGCATGGGAACTGGGTGCAAACCATGAGGAGTTGACGGACAAGATAAAACAATACGGCATTATTTACTATAAGGATATTAAGGTTGACGCCTAAACCTTATTTTAAGGCTTTTTTTTGCCGGGCTTGTATTTGTCCAGGCGCTTAAGGAGGCTGTAGGTAAGGTCTCCTTGAGCTTCAGTGGACGATGTATCGTCTTTTAGTTCCAGGCACTGGATCATTTCATAAATGAGCGCCTTTTTCATCACTATGTTCATTTCTTCCTTCTCCTTGCCCGTGAACGGAAATTCGCTTCCGGTTATCTGGAAAACCTTTTCCAGAATATCCACAACCGAATTAGATATGTCTTCCTTGCGCAGATTTTCATATTCGTCGGCCAGCTTTTTTCCTTTATCGGAAGTGTCTTTTAACAGTCTGCGGAGTGGGGAGTTTGTAAACATCTTATGGGCCACAAGGGATTCCACCGCGGCTGTCGCTTCGTCAAAGAGTTTGATCTCAGGCACGGAATAGAAGCGGTACTTCTCGCCGCCTATCTTTTTTTCTTTTTTCTTAGTCATTTTCCCAAGCTAGATTCTATCATACGTTTTTTTGACGCCAAAGATCCAATTACGGCGCCGTATGGCATTACCAAGGGTATAATTTATACCATGTCTGCCGAAGTATCGGCGGTGGTTGCCGCCTTCAACGCCGAGAAAACAATACGGATGTGCCTTAACGCGCTATGCCTGCAGGATTTTTCCATCGGGAACTACGAGGTGATTGTGGTGGACGACGGTTCAACCGACGATACCGGCAAAATAGTAAGGAGCTTTTCCCTTAACAAGCCTATTAAGTACCTAAGGCAGGAAGGGGCGGGTCTGGCCGCCGCGCGCAACAAAGGGGTGGAGGCGGCCGAAGGCTCCGTAGTCCTTTTTATCGATTCGGATTGCGTGGCGCAGATCGGGTGGATAAGGGAAATGACGGCGTCTTTAAAAACTGCGGGCGTGGATGCCGTCAGGGGCGCTTCAATGACCAGGTGGAAAAGCATTGTCGCCAGGCTTGCGCAACTTGAGATGGAGGAAATATTCAGCGCCTTAGAAAGGGCCGATTTCGTGAACATGGCGGGCGCTAACTCAAGCGGGTACCAAAAGGACGCGCTCCTTCGGCTGGGAGGCTTTGACGCTTCTATCCAAATATCGGGCCAAATATCGGGCCAAATATCGGGCCAAATATTGGGCCACATACCGGGCGGCGCATCGGATATCTGGGATATGGGGATTTCGCGCACGATGGCAATGGCGGGTTGCAAAACGGCATTCGTTCCGGCAGCCGTTGTCAATCATTTGTATCATCCCGATTCTGTCTCGGCGTACGCCGGGATGACGATCCGGCGCGGATATCGTTGCATTCTTGCCTATAATACGTTTGCAGATAGGACGGCGGCGGATTGGTACATGCCCCACGGCCTGAAGTTCCAGTTACCGGCGCTTTTACTTGCGGCGGCGGGCGTTCCGGTGACGCTTATTTGGCCGACTGCCGGATTGTACGCGATTCTTTTTGGCGTTATTTCTTTTTATCTTTTAACGATGCCCTTCACCTTTTTTGCCCTTGGAAACGATTTAAGGGCGGGGCTTTTATCGTTGCCCTTTTTGCTGTTAAGGGCCGCTTCGTTCGGCTATGGGATGCTGAAAGGCCTTGCGGCGGGAACGGCCGAACATGCCGGACATCATAGCAGGGGAGAGGATCGCTTTGAAAAAAAATAAGGCGTTCGTAATAGGTCTGGACGGCGTGCCGCATTCGCTTCTAACCGAATACACGGAGGCGGGCCTTATGCCAAATTTGCGAAAGATACTTTCATGCGGATTCGTCCAAAAGCGCATGGACGCCTCCATTCCCGACGTATCGTCGATTTCGTGGACTTCGTTCATGACGGGCGTAAACCCGGGCGAACACGGCATCTTCGGGTTCGTTGACTTACGGCCCGAAAGCTACAAAATGTTTTTCCCAAACTACGGCGACGTAAAGGCCCCGGCGATTTGGGAAATCCTCGGGCGGACATCCGGCGGCAAGAGTTCAACGCTCTTTGAACGGTACAGGGAAAAAATCGAAACGCCCCTCCGTTCGCCCCTCCGCTCGGTAGTAATGAACGTGCCGCAAACTTTCCCGGCGACGTCGTTGAGCGGCGTCCTTACCGCAGGCTTCGTGTGCCCCGACCTTAAAAGGGGAACGTACCCCGATTCCGCTTACGAATACCTGCATTCGATAGGTTATCTGCCGGACGTGGACGCCGAAAAGGCGGTAAGCGATCCCGAAGCTTTCTTCAACGAACTCCATTTCGCCCTAGATAAGCGCGCCGAGGCTTTTACGCACTTTATGGAAACCGAAAGCTGGAACCTTTTTATTGCCGTGATAACCGAAACCGACCGCCTGCATCACTTCTTTTTCGACGCGGCGAGAAACGAATCCCACCCGCGCCACGACGATTTCGTGTCGTTCTATAAAAGGACGGACGAAGTTATCGGCGTCCTATTCGACCGGTTCATGGAGATGACGGGCGGCGAAGGATTTTTTATGACTATGTCCGACCACGGGTTCTGCGAGCTGAAGGAAGAGGTGTACGTCAATTCGCTTTTAAGGGAAAAGGGCTTTTTAAAACTCGACAAAGGCCGCGAATACTTCGAGCAGGTGGGAAGCGGCACAACGGCGTTTTGCATGGACCCCGCGAGGCTCTATCTTAACATCGAAGGCAAATACCCCTTGGGATGCGTAAAGGTTTCCGGGATGGAAAAGATATCAAGCGAACTGAGAGGCGTTATGGAGTCCCTTAAAGACGCCAACGGCAGTCCGGTGATTAAGTCCGTGTACGGCAGGGACGATCTCTACGCCGGGCCGCTCTCCGGCAGGGCGCCCGATCTTGTGTGCGTTGCAAATGACGGTTACGATCTAAAGGGAACTCTAATAAAGGAAGAGATTTTCGGCAAGGGAACATTTACCGGCATGCACGTGCAGAACGACGCGCACTGCGTATTGCCGGAAGGGGTCAAGACGAGCGGGAAAATGCACATCGAGCACCTGGCGGGAATACTGCTGGAACAATTTATGGACGTTAAATAATGGGAGGTTTACCATAGACCACATTACAGCTCTCGAAAACAGGGGCATATATATAATCAGGGAAGCCTATTACCGGTTCAGGAATATCGCCATGCTCTGGTCGGTGGGAAAGGACTCCACCACTCTCCTGTGGCTGTGCAGGAAAGCCTTCTACGGCAAGATACCGTTCCCGATAGTCCATATCGATACCGGCTACAAGTTTAAGGAGATGTACGAATTCAGGGACGAGTATGCAAAAAAGTGGGGGCTTGAGGTAATCGTCGGCAAAAACGAGGGGAAAATGAACGAAGGGATGGGGCCGGACAAGGGCTCGAAGCTGGACTGCTGTAACGAGCTTAAGACGAACGCTTTGAAACAGGTGATAGCAAAGCACGGATTCAAGGCGCTTCTTTTGGGCATCAGGCGCGACGAACACGGCATAAGGGCCAAGGAAAGGATATTTTCGCCAAGGGACGGGGACTTCAAGTGGAACTACGCCGACCAGCCGCCGGAACTGTGGGATCAATACCTGTCCAGCGCGGGCAAGGAAGAAGACCACCTTCGCGTACATCCGATACTTCACATGACCGAACTGGACATATGGAACTACATAAAAAGGGAAAAGATACCGGTAACAGGCCTCTATTTCAGCAAAGAGGGTAAAAGGCACCGAAGCATCGGATGCGTTCCGTGTTGCGATCCGGTTGAATCCGATGCCGCGACAATCGACGAAGTAATCCGGGAACTCGAAACTACAAACGAATCCGAACGCGCGGGCAGGGCGCAGGACAAGGAGGACGCCTACACCATGCAAAAGCTCCGTTCGCTAGGCTATATGTAAATATGCCAGAAGAATTGCCGGGGGTCGAAACTTCCTTCCACGTCGTTATCGTGGGTCACGTCGATCACGGAAAAAGCACGCTTATAGGCAGGCTTTTGTATGATACGAACTCCCTTTCCACCGACAGGCTCGAAGAGATTAAAAGGATTTCCGCAGATATGGGCAAGGAGATGGAGTTCGCCTATGTGATGGATCACTTGCAGGAAGAGCGCGAGAGGAACATCACAATCGACATCGCCTACACTTTTTTTAAAACACCCAAAAGGCGGTACGTGATTATAGACGCGCCCGGCCACAAGGAGTTTCTAAAGAACATGATCAGCGGCTCGTCGCAGGCCCACGGCGCGCTTTTGCTGGTTGACGCAAGCCGCGGCGTTGAGGAACAGACCAGAAGGCACTCTTTCCTTTTAAGCCTCCTTGGCGTAAAGCAGATTGCCGTCCTTGTAAACAAAATGGATCTTTTGGAATGGTCGCGGGAGGAATTCGGGAAGATAAGGGACAGCCTTCTGCCCGTTCTCGAGCGCCTTGAAATTTTTCCCGAATACATAGTTCCGATATCGGCAAAGCTAGGCGCAAACGTCGCCGATTCTTGCGAAGAGCTTTCGTGGTTCGACGGCCCAACGGTTTTGGAAACGCTTGACGGTTTCCGGGCCGCGCAGACTCAAGAGAAAAGCTTGCGATTTCCGATTCAGGATATTTACGATGCAAACGGTTCGGCCCTTGCCGT
>JAZFVB010000291.1:0-4446 GCA_036447515.1 Nitrospinota bacterium | reverse complement strand
TTCACGCGTTGCGGGGCTGTTTTCCGGGCGGGGGTTCAACATAGAATCGCTGACCGTGGCCGAAACGCACGACGCGGGAATATCGCGCATGACGATAGTAACGCGAGGCGACGACCGGATAATCGAACAGATAAACAAGCACCTCAACAAGCTGATAGACGTCATCAAGGTCATGGACGTTACGCAGGATGATTTCGTCGACCGCGAACTCGTCCTCGTAAAGGTGAACGCCGCTGAAAAGAACCGCGCGGAAATACTGCGAATGACCGACATCTTCAGGGGGAAGATAGTCGATGTTTCGCCCAAAACCTACACGGTGGAGGTAACGGGCGCGGAAGGGAAGATAAAGGCGTTTCTGGAAATGATTCGTCCGTTAGGCGTGCAGGAAGTCGTCCGCACCGGCAAAATTGCCATTTCGCGCGGCGGCAAGATACTTACGCCGAAGGGCAAGGCCAAGGGCTAAAAAAAACGCATAAACATATATCGCCGGCAATTGCCGCGAAAGGGAGGAGAATTTAAAGATGGCCGCCACTATTTACTACGAAAAGGACGCCGACCCGAAATACCTTAAGGGAAAAACCGTCGCCGTAATCGGCTACGGTTCGCAGGGGCACGCGCACGCGCTGAACCTTAAAGACAGCGGCGTGGACGTAATAGTCGGCCTGCGCCCGGAAAGCCGCTTCAATAAAAACGCGAAAAAGGCTGGGCTGAAGACGATGCCGGTAGCCGATGCCGCAAAGGCCGCGCAGGTAATCATGAACCTCACGCCCGACCACGTTCAGGGCGACCTCTATAAAAGCGAAATCGCACCCGGTCTCGAAAAAGGCGACGCGCTGGCCTTCGCCCACGGGTTCAACATCCACTTCGGGCAAATCGTCCCCCCAAAAGACGTGGACGTATTCATGGTCGCGCCCAAAGGCCCCGGCCATCTTGTTAGGAGGCAGTACGTCGACGGCGGCGGCGTCCCGTGCCTTATCGCCATAGAGCAAAACGCCACCGGCAAGGCAAAAGAGCTCGGCCTTGCCTACGCGAAGGGCATAGGCGGCACGAGGGCGGGCGTTTTGGAAACGACTTTCAGGGAAGAAACCGAAACCGACCTATTCGGCGAGCAGGTTGTCCTTTGCGGCGGCCTTACGGAGCTTATCCGCGCCGGGTACGACACGCTGATTGACGCTGGTTACCAGCCGGAGGTCGCGTACTTCGAGTGCCTGCACGAGGTGAAGCTAATCGTCGATCTCATCCATGAGGGCGGCATCAGCAACATGCGCTATTCGGTTTCCGATACGGCGGAATACGGCGACGTTACGCGCGGGCCGCGCATCATAACGAACAGGACGCGCAAGGAAATGAAAAAAATCCTCGGCGAGATACAGGACGGAAAGTTCGCCAAGGAATTCATACTGGAGAACAAGGCCAACAGGCCGGTCTTCAACGCGCTGAGGAAGAGGGACGCCAACCACAGCATCGAGGCGGTGGGCGAAAAGTTGCGCTCGATGATGCCGTGGCTGGGCAAAAAGATAGAGGATTGATAGTTATAAGCTCAACGCCTTTTCATTGCGGGGATAGATGAATTTATCTATAGCGGGGCGTGTTCCTTCACAGGCGAAAGGATTATTCCGTTTGTAATAGCAGCTCGTGAAAGTTTAGTTTTGGCGACCGCTTGGAAAGATGCAGGATTTCCACTCCCACGACCTGGTTTTCCTTGTTGAAATCCAGCACAACCCCATCTGAAACTTCCGACGATTCTACTATTTCGGAATCGTCCAACCGCAAATAGAGGGCGTCCGCCTTTTCGTCAATTTTAAGTTTCATAGTTTCCCTTTCATCTTTCTGTCAAAATATACCGTAACTATACGGGCAGGTTCAACTTTTGTATTTACCACTACCCTTAATACTCGTCCGCCATATTCCTCAATTATACCCATTCTGTGCTCTAAAGCGGAATCCATAGGATCGGATACGGTATTGTCAGGTTTGCGGAACACCTGTTCCACCCAATCAATCGGAATATTCCGCTCATGCATAACGTAGAGAGCGTGCCGTGTGAATTCATATCCCATGTCCCAATGAGACTACTTTATTCAACTGTCTTAGTGCAAGATGCAATGCTGTATTGGGGTTGGCTTTACAGATAGCAGATGCAACCCCAGTTTCCCGTCCTGTCACATTGAGCTTGTCGAAATGCGACAGGAAATATAGGCGGAATTCCTAGCCCTTACCAACAACCATGTTTATCCAAATGTGGCCTTAGCTGCAATTGGGATTAAAATATAGGCTGTAAGCCCAACCAAAATCAATATCGCAGACATGACTATATAAGCAAGCACAGAGTGTAAATAACTAGTAATACAACCTTCTCCTGTAAGGGGCGTTTCCCCATCACTGCTATAGTTTTTACTAACATGGTTATCCATTGTTTTTACTATAATCATGGACACCACAGCCGCAATTCCGACCATAACCCCGCTCCAAACATCATGCACGAGCAAATGTATTATCACCCACCAACCTAAAATCCCGACCATGAGAACTAAAAAGAATCCGAACACACCTGCAAAATAGTCTTTTAATCGTTTCATTTTCACTTATATTTACCATATTAAAATCCTCCACCTGTAATATAATAATTGTTTGTTTTTGTGGGGACGGGGCTTTTAATACTTTTCTACGGAGTTGAATGAAAAAATGCCGATAGCAACCGACGCGTGGATGTTTTTCATCCCCCTTATTATTGCGGCGGCGGCGCTCCTTTTTGCGGGATTCAAGGCTGTTGGAATAGTCGTTATAGGCCTTTCACTTTTTATCCTTTATTTTTTCCGCGACCCGGAAAGGCAAATACCGCCCGATCCCCTTGCAATCGTTTCGCCCGCCGACGGCACCGTTTACCGCATCGACCCCGACTACAAGGACGAAACGACGGGCGAGGAGAAACTGCGGATATCGATTTTCCTTTCGATCTTCAACGTGCACATAAACCGATTTCCCGTATCGGGCAAAATAGAGAAAAAAGAACTCCGCACCGGCAAGTTCATGAACGCCATGAACCACCTCGCGTCGGAAGAGAATACGCAGGTCATACTCACCATCTCAACCGCGCACGGAATTGTAATCGTAAAGCAGATCGTCGGCCTTATCGCAAGGCGTATAGTGAGTAACGCCGAGGAAGGCGGCATGGCGGTAAAAGGCCAGCGCTACGGGCTTATGCGGTTCGGATCGCGCATGGACGTGATACTGCCCAAAACGGCAATACCGGCGGTAAAACTTAAGGACAAGGTAGAGGGCGGCTCGTCGGTGGTGGCGCATTTCAAACCTGCGCAATAATATGGGATAATGAGCCGGAGGAAAAAAGAAGTGGAAAAAGAAGTGAAAAAGCCGGAAGCGGAACTATCGCCGATGCGGCAAAAGTTGCGCAAGGGAATCTACATTCTTCCATCGTCCATAACAACGCTCAGCTTCTTCTGCGGGTTCTACGCGCTGATAGCCGTATTCAACGGGGATTACTACAAGGCGGCCCTTGCGATTATAATCGCGGGCGCACTGGACTTTTTCGACGGCAAGGTTGCGCGCGCCACTAACACCACGTCCCATTTCGGCATGGAATACGATTCGCTTAACGACCTTATGTCGTTCGGCATAGCGCCGGGTTTATTGGTCTATTCATGGGTACTGCAACCTTACGGGCGGATCGGGTGGATGGCGGCATTTTTGTACGTAATCTGCGGCGCGCTGCGGCTTGCGAGGTTCAACACGATACAGGTGACCGCCCCGTCGCAAAAAAAGTTCGTAGGCCTGCCGATACCGGCGGCGGCGCTCCTTATCGCCTCGATGGTCATTCTGGCAAAGGACTTTCTGCTCGTTGAGAAAATACATCCGATAATCCTGGTCGGCACCGTTTACGTGTTGGCGTTTTTAATGGTAAGCAATGTGCGCTACTTCAGCCCGAAACAGTTGGAACTCGGCAAACGAAGGCCGTTTGGGATTCTGGTTTTCATAGTCCTTTCGATCTATATAATCGCGACGATACCGGAACTGATGATTTTCCTTCTGGCGCTCGGCTACGTTGTATCCGGCCCCGTCGAATGGGCGCTATCCAAACGCCCGAGGGCGAAGGCCAAGGAAGTGCAGGCCTCCGTCAAAACAAACAAACCCTGAATACACAACACCGCGCTCTTTATCTGGCGCGCGGTTTGGATGTTGTGGTACGATAATCGGTCTGTAACAGAGATCGGGACGTGGCTCAGTCTGGTAGAGCACTCGCTTCGGGAGCGAGGGGTCGGGAGTTCAAATCTCCCCGTCCCGACCATTTTTCAATAAGTTGTAAATTTTATTGTTCATGAAGTTGGATTGGATACCATACTGGATACCATCTGACAAGGTAAAAAGATGACGAATAACACATAATTACTGGCACGTCCTCTCCATCACCCCCAAACTCCTCTCCTCCGG
>JAZFVB010000290.1:0-7865 GCA_036447515.1 Nitrospinota bacterium | reverse complement strand
GAAACGCGGCGGTGTTTCCGGTCTAGCGCGATTGCCTTCAAAAAAGTCATCGTGGCCTTTTTGTTATCGCCCGTGGCGTATTGCATGTCTCCCAGCAGGTGAATCGCCTCGGCCGGAATTTTTGCGCTTCTGAACTCATCCATGAACGGCAAAAGGATTTCCCTGGCCTTCTCGTATTCTTTTTGTGCGGCGTACGCCCTGCCCTTCATGAACCTGATTTTGTCGCCATACCTATTAAGCTTGTCGTGCCTTTGGGCCGTTGCCAGCTTCTTCAGCGCTCTCGGGTAAAGGCCAAGTTCGTGATATGCGTCTGCTATCTTGACGAGAATACCGGGGTTCTTTATGTTTGCGAAAAAAGGATCGAAATTCTCGTAATAAGTCGAAAGGACCGTAAGGAAGCCGTCCTGATCGTGGTATTTACGGACAAGTTCAAACAGGTTGTCCCTTACAAGGCTTACGGCGGGCTCCCATGTGCGGGTTGGTTCGTAGTTTATGAACAGATCCTTAATAACGAAGACCGACTCGATGTAACGCTTCCGCTGGAAAAGAAGTTTGGCCTTCTGGTACAGCGCGTTGCGCGCATGTTTGGTTCCCATGTAGTTTTCGATTATGTAGTTGTACGTTTCTTCCGGGTGGAAATAGTCGCGGTACGTCCAGATCACGGCCTTTCTCTCGTCTATAATCTTGACGGGCTCGTGCCCCAGCGCGGCAAGGCGGAGCCTCGATTCGAGTCCGAAATCGTCGTCAGGTTTGCTCCTTGCCTGGATGCCCCACACTTTTAGCGCGTCTTTCTTTCTTCTCAGTTCGACATAAATGTCTCCGATATTGTTTACGGCGGCTTTGCCCTCATCGGCATCCGGGAAGAGGTTTGCAAGTTCACTGTATCGCTTCAGGGCCTCGTCGTACTTTTCCATAAAGAAATACGAGTCCGCGAAGAATTTCAGCGAATCGGCATGCGACCTTACATATGTAGGCCACCTCTTGTCCGAATCCTCGAACATCATTAACGCGGTTTCGTAGTCCTTCTTCAGGAAATAGGCTTCCGCTATCTTGAACCTTGCGGTGCGAACTTCCTTTGCGGCTGGGAATAAAAGGAGTATTCTTTCGAATTCGTTAAAAGCCTGGTTGAATTCCTTCCTCCTAAGGTGAACTCCCGCTTTGCCAAGCAGGGCCCTTAATGCAAACTTGCTTTTAGGATGCGATTCAACGAGCCCTTCGTACGTTACAAGAGCTTCGATATAAAGTTCCTGATCCAAGTAAAGGTCGGCTATCCTCAGGCGTCCCCTGGGTATCCGGTCCGAATCGGGGAATTGCGCCATGGCCAGCCTGAAGGCTTCTATTGCGGGCCCGGTATAAAAGCCGTCCTTTTTCGATACCCTGTACATAGCCTCGGCCTTTGCGAAATAGGCCTTTTCGATATAAACGCTTTTGGGATACTTCGTTATGAAAGTTTCCAGCTTTTTATGTGCATCGACAAAGAGGCTCTTCTGAAAATCTTCCATGGCCTCCCTGTAAAGTTTTCTGCCCGAAATGGAAGCTTGGGCCTCGAGTTTTTTTATTATCTCCCTGTCCCTTTTTCTTTTTTTTATTTCGGCCCTTTCTTTTCCTATGTCCGTCTTAACGGCCATTAGTTCCTTGCGGCTTCTAAGGCGGAGCAAAATGTTCCGGCCGTCTTTTGAAAGCGAATGGTAAATCGAAGTTTTTATATCCGAGAATGAAATTTCCGCAACAAGGTGCGCCGCCCCCTCCCTGCTGAACACGATACCCTTGACGCGGGCATCCCTGAAATTTTTATATTCAAGCGCGGGATTGAAGCCGCTACCGGGGACGAAAATTTTGATTATCTTTTTATCATAGTCGGTGTCGACCGAATACTTTACGGAGGCGTCGAAAGAAAACGTTATGCTCGACAGCTCGGGACCCGAACCCATATTTACCTCGAAGAGGTTGTTCTGGGCGGTCTGGGCCTGGGGCAAAAATAAGGCCGCCAATATTACAATCGTCAAAATCTTCACTTTTTGCATAATACAATCCTTCGCATGAATAATTAGCAATATCCGCGCCGAGCCTCCCCTATTTATGAGTTATAGTCATTTTGGGCTCCGGGTCTAATGAAAATTACTCCGCCATATACGTCAAACTCTCTCAAAAATTGCGTTTTATAGCCGGAATTGCGAAAAAAGCAAATTCTTTCAATTGCATAAAGCGCCCTTTATTTTTCGTTAAATATTCGGTTTATTCCAAGTTCGCTTGCGTTTGCACGTCAAATTTCCCACTCCTGAAGAAAGACCTTATGTAAGTGGATATTTTTGCCGATATTATTGATGAAACTTAAATTAGGGGTAAAGAAGGTAGGATAAAAGTGAGAAACCGATGTCGTCTGTAAACGGTGTGAGTGGAATACGCACCGATCTTATAAAGAAATTCAGGAAAGAGATAAACAACAAGACTTACCGCGTTAAATCCGACGAGATTGCCACGAAGATGGCACAGGACTTTTTCAATTTAAAAAGTTCGTTTACGCGTTTCAGCACGAAAGCCTGAAAATGAAATACTTTTCGGCCATCACAAACTCTGTTGAAAATATTTTCGCCGGTATCGATGAAAAAATGGAAAAGCTGATCGAAGGCGCCCAAAGCTCCTACAATGCCTTTGACCGCAAAACCGACGTCATTTATGAAAAGGCCGAATTGTTGATTGAATCGCTGGCCGAATCGGCGGAAAAGACCGTTGTAAAGCGCTTCGGGTTTCTTGCAGCCGCTTTGACCGGCTTTCTTTTGGTTGAAATCGCGGTTTTTTTCAGCCTTCTACGGTCTTAACCAGGCGCTCCCTTACCATCTCGGCAACGGTTTCCCTGATTTTCGGGTCCTCTATTTCATCCAGACGGTTTCCTGGCCTGTTCTTGTTGATCTGCGACTTATATTTTATTTCTCCCGTCTCAACGACAAGCTTTAACCCCCAGCAATCCTCGGAGTTCGAACCGTTTTCTTTAAGAAGTTCCAGGCACTCGGTGTGCCACTCCGCACCGGCGGCCATTCTACGCCGTTTCACATCAACAACAGCTTTCACCACCCCGCGGTGACCCGCCGCAAGCTCTTTTAGTTGATCTTCTGTCGCGGGCTCAGGAACCATTCTGTTAACAAATTTACCGCCCATCACTTTTCCTCTGATTCTTCCTTCAAAAGGGTATCGTCTTTATCGGGCACGACAAGTCCCGCCGAAATAAGCATTTTTACGCCGTCCTCGACGGACATATCGAGTTCAATTATTTCGTCTTTCGGCACCACCAGAAAAAAGCCGGATGTTGGATTCGGGGTTGTCGGCAGGAAAACGTTTATCATTTCCTTTCCCGTTTTTTCCCCCACCTCTCCCCTGCTATCGCCAGTAATGAACGCAAGGGCGTATATGCCCCGCCTGGGGTACTCCACCAGAACCACCTTGCTGAAAGCGCGCGACGAAGAAGCGCCGATTGTTTCTATAACCTGTTTTGCGCCAACGTAAATGTTTTTAAATACGGGTATCTTTATTAGAATCGCCTCGCCCAGTTTAACGAGCCTGCGGCCGGCAATATTCCGCGTAAAAAGCCCGACAAAGAAAATAGTTACGAATGTTGTAAAAAGCCCAAGCCCCGGCACCCGGAAGTCCGGCGTTATGGGCACTCTGAATTTAATAAGAAGTTTCGTCACAATAGGGCCGAGGAACTGGTCGAGGTTTACGAAAATAAAATGAAATACGAATATCGTAAAGGCGAGCGGCAGGGTTACAACAAGGCCGGCAAAGAAAATGCTCTTAAGGCTTGAACGCGGTTTGGCAGACATTTCCTAAGCGATCATCCCGGTTTTTTCAGGGAACCGTTGGTGTTTTCGGGTTTGCATTCATCTATAAATAGTTCTGTCCCGGTTATGAAGTTAAATCTCTACGATCAGCCCTTCACGGGCGCCAAACAGTTCCTTTAGCGAATTCGAACCGTCGACGTGTTTTTGGAGTTCTTTAATGATCCCCTCTTCATCTTTGTCGGTACGGTCGGGATCGTGGTGAAAAAGGGCAAAGCGCTTGACTTTCGACTTAATGGCTATCTCAAGTGAATGTTTTGTAGAGCTGTGGCCCCATCCTTTGTGCGATTCGTATTCCTCTTCCTTGTACTGCGTATCCATTACCAGAAGGTCGGTTTCATTTAGGAACCCCGTCAACCTGTTGTTCTGTTCTTCCACGATCTGGTTCATCTCGTTTTCCGTTTCTTCGTCTTCCATGAAATTGTAGTACGGCTCGTGGTCGGTGCAGTAAATGAAGGAGGACCCATTCATTTCGAAACGATAGCCGAGGCAAAGAACCGGATGGTTCAGGTATTTGGATTTTATCTTGTAATCCCCAAGCTCGAAAGATTCCTCTTTCATCTCGTGATAGGAAATGTTCGCCTGAAGTTCCGCAACCCTTACGGGAAAATAAGTGTACTCCATCTGGCGTTCGAGTATCTCTTCCAGAGACTTTTCATAATGGACCGGCCCGTAAATATCTATTGAATAACCGGGAATGTACAACGGGGCGAAAAAAGGCAGCCCTTGTATATGATCCCAATGAGTATGTGAAAAAAGCAGGTGGATTTTTTTCTTGTCCGGGTGGTTTTTCAGAAGGTCTATGCCCAGCGCCCTGATGCCGGTGCCGGCATCAAGTATGACTATATCCTGGCCCTCGGTTGAGACCTGAATGCATGATGTATTTCCGCCGAAGTAGGATGTGTCCGGCCCAGGGGTCGGAATAGAGCCGCGAACCCCCCAAAAACGCAACTTCATTTTATTCATATTTCAGCACGTAACAGTTTCACTTTTAAAGCGGAATCTTTTCATCTTTTCAACCCTTTAAAAACACTTTGGCATCTTCAACCTTTTGCGGCAGTTCCTCAAAAAGCTTATCCAGTTCCTCCTGCGTTAATGAGAGGATTCCATGAGCCTCCTCTATACTGCCTGTCCCGAACGTAACACTTTTTTTTATACCTATTTCAAGGATATTGCAACTAATATTAGAAATGTATACCGCCGCCTTGATTTTGTCCATTCCGCCTCCTTCAAAGACGGGGTTGTGGTGCTGGCTTATTGTCTCGGAAAGGATCGTCGGAAGCTTCCATTTCATTGCTATAACGTTGCCGAGCTCGGCGTGGTCTATGCCCAGCTCCCTGGCTTCGATTATCGTCTTGTCTTCTTCCGGATGGTAGGACGGATCAAGGATCCGCGAGAAATCATCGGAAAGATATTGCACAAATATCACCTTGCCGATATCGTGAAGAAGACCCGCTATGAAATATTCCTCCCTTTCCTGTACGGGAACATGTATTTTTTCGGCAATCATCTTTGACCCGACCGCACAGCCGAGGCAGTGCTCCCAAAACTCGTCGCCGGTGAACCACTTGAATTTGCTGCTTATATGTATCTGCGTAGTTACACCGGAACCGATAGCTATATTCTTGATCGTATTCAGGCCAAGCATGACCACCGCCCTGTTTAGGGAAACTACCTTGGACGGAACGCCAAAATACGCGGAATTTATCATTTTCAGGATTTTTGCCGTTAGCGTTGGATCAACGCTTATGGCCTGCATTATATCCCGGGGAGAGGATTTCGGATCGTTGGACAGGCGCAAAATCTTCGTAATTGTGGCGTTAAACGCGGGCAACCTGTCCACGTAACCCAGAACGACTTCTTTATCAATCTTCTTCGATGAATCCACCTACCAACACCATAATAAGCCCCATTGAATAAATATAATCTTTTCCCTAGGAAATCGCAAAGAGACACATCGGTTTGTGAATTATTATAGCCAAACAAACCAGTTTAATAAACATGGAAAAAGTGCCGATATGAGATTGCTCCACCTTGAAATATTCTAAATCAACCGATTTTATCTCCATTCAAGGGCATCAAACGAATTAGTTACCGGAGCAGGCGGCAGAGAGGCAAGGAAAGTTTTTCCGTAGCCTTTTGTCTTTAACCGGGAATCGGCGATCATCATTATCCCCCGATCGTTGCGGTGGCGTATCAGACGGCCAAGCCCTTGCTTTAACAGGAGCACGGCCTCAGGCAGCTGGTAATCGACGAACGCGTTGCCACCCTTTTTCTTTATGCGGTCTATACGGGCCGACATTATGGGGTCTCCCGGCGAAGTGAAAGGCAGGCGGTCGATGATTACGCAGCTAAGCGCCTCTCCCTGCACGTCGATGCCGTGCCAGAAGCTTGATGTGGCAAAGAGTACCGAATCGACGTCTTCCTTGAAACGGTCCAGCAAAACGTGGCGTGGCGCTTCGCCCTGCATAAGGATGTTGTAAGGCAGCGCGTCCTCCAGCCTTTTTCTTATCTCCCACATGTTACGGAAAGAGGTAAAAAGAAACAACGTCCTTCCACTTACAAGCGCGATTACCCGTTTAGCCTCCGTCGAAAGGGCGTCAAGGAAATCGGCCCCGTCCGGCGCGGGCATTTGCGGCAGGTAGATGGCCGCCTGATTTTTGTAATCGAATGGCGAGGGCAACAGGAGCGTGGTAGCGTCCTCTATCCCAAGCCTTGCGCAAATGTAGTTAAACTCCTCCGAGCTTGCAAGAGTCGCCGACGTAAAGATTGCCAGGCGCTCGGAATATAACGTTTCCTTTAACAGGGGCGCAACGTCTAAGCTGGACGCGTTAAGAAATACGCCGCCGCCGCGCGTTTCGCCCCAGAAGATGTAATCCTCGTCTTCCCTTTTTAAAATGCGGCCGAGTTCTTCGCCCATTCCCAAAAAGCGGCGTGCTATCGCCCGTGAGGTGTCGGGAAGCGGTTCGATTGCGGCGATCTTTTCATAAAGGGCGGAAAGCGAGGCCATCAGAATTTCCCCCGCTTCTTTGTCGGGCTCGACTTCATTAAGGCTGAAACGCCGCTCCTTTATGTTTTTGAACGGGTGGAAAAAATTTCTGGCCCGCGATTCCAGATTGTCGAGGTCTCTTATAAGCTCTTTTCCATCATGCCGCTTTTGACCGTCGATTTCGCGAACCGAGTCGCGCACAAGTTCCTCTATACGGTAGTTGCTGATCGAAAAACCGAAATAGGTGGACGCGATTTCCTCCACGAGATGCGCCTCGTCGAAGATCACGCAATCGTAAAGGGGCAGCACGCCGCCGCCGCGTTTTGCGCGGATGGCGAGGTCGGCGAAAAAAAGGTGATGGTTAACCACTAGTATTTGGGCCTTTTCGGCCTCTTTTCGCAGGCGGGCGACGTGACAGTCCGTCTGGCGCGGACATTTCTGTGCGCCGCAAAAATCGGAGTTGGAGCATACCTGCGACCACACTAGACTGTTGTCCGGCAGATCGGTAAGTTCGGCGCGGTCGCCCGTTTCGGTCTTTTGGGCCCATTCGCAAATCATCTCCCAAAGCCGGGCTTCGGACTTCCTTTCCTTGAAAAGGGGCGCCTGAGCAAAACGTTTAAGGCGCAAATTACACAGGTAATTCGACCTGCCTTTAAGCATCACGGCGGTGAAATCGTTGTCCATGTGTTTGCGCAAATGTTTGCGTAAAAACGGCACGTCCTTGAAAAAAATCTGCTCCTGCAAATTTTTGGTGCCGGTGGAGACAGCCACCTGCCGGCCGCTAAGGATCGCCGGAACGAGATAGGCCAGCGTCTTTCCGGTGCCCGTGCCCGCTTCGACCACGAGTTGTTGGCCGGAGGAGATCGATTTTGCCACGGCCTCGGCCATTTCGCCCTGCTGGGGGCGGTACTCGTAATCGCCCAGGCTTTTCGACAGCTCCCCGCCCGGCTCGAATATATTTTTAATGTCGCTCATATTTTATATCCAATGAATTCTATCGCACTAACTTGGCCTTTGGCACCGTTCTTTGTACGGTAGAGACG
>JAZFVB010000289.1:0-7604 GCA_036447515.1 Nitrospinota bacterium | reverse complement strand
TTCGCAGACGTCCGCTATACGCCCGTCGATTATTACGCTGGTGTCCAGCACCTTTGGCGAAAATCCGTGGTCCGACTGGCCTTTGAATATTCTGGTTAGGATGGAAAGATCGAACTCCTGTATTGCCCGTGCTCCCACGGTTGCGCCAAGATAGACAGCGGAAATGTTTACGAAGAGCAAAAGCACCTTGTTCCCCGTAGAGGGCGTCAGCGCAAGCGATGTAAGGGAAAAAGTGACCAAGTTTGCCAGAACGAGCGTAATAGCAGCTCCTATTGTCGCCCCCGCCATTGTTTTGAAACTGACCTTGCGAAGCTTCATCTCCACAATAACGACGATGTAGGAAATTACCATACCGAAGATAACTCCGCCAACTACGGATTTAAGCCTTAACGTCGGGTGCACTCCGGTACTTCCCAAATGGCCTAGAACTCCGCCAATGATAATACCGATTATTACGAAGAAAATTCGAAGTGTCAGCATTCCACGTATTCCTTAAGCGGGAATTCCGCCCAGATAATTGGGCTAGCTGCTAAAAGCTTTTTCCAGTAATTTGCTTGCCTGGATTTTTTCTATCCCTTTGGCTTCCGCAATTTCCATCACGATCAAGTGTCTTACGTTGTCGTATATGCGCTGCTCCCCGAAGGAAAGTTCCTTTTTACCTTGTATGAGCCTTAACTCGCGGAGAATCTCGGCAAGCTCGTAAACGGAACCGGACTTTATCCTGTCTATGTAACTTTTCTGCCTCTTGTGCCAGTTCATGCCGTTTTTAACTATGTTCTTGTTTTTCAATACCTTAAGAATCTTGCTGACTTCTCTTTCCTTAATTACGGAACGAACGCCAATCTCGAAAGCCCTTTTTGCCGGCACCTTGATTGTCATTCCGGCATCATCTATCCGGATAGTATAGTATGACGTAGTTGTGCCGTTTGTCTTGATTTTTTCAATTTTTTCGACCACCCCAATGCCATGCGCTGGGTAAACCACTGTCGAACCGCGCTTTAACGATGATAAAATATTACGACTCAAGATTTTCACCCTCTCTTCCAATTTATATTCACCAAATTATGTGCTAATGCTAACAGAATATGGTAGATATGTCAAATACTTGAAGCATTATATGTTTCCCAGTTTTTTTACATATAAGCTATTATCTTATTGATAATAAAACGATTATAAAACCTAAGAGACCGGAAATCTTTTGCCGCTCACTGTAAAATGTAACCTTTATTTACAATTATTGCAGTACGGGGGATGCCGTGGCTTTTGCCACTGTTAGTAAGTGCAACCATATCATGCACATACGAATGGCTCTATCAGGTAATTACAATTATCTAAAAATGAGTAAAATTTTTATCTTGGCGCGGTTTCGTTTTTTTGAATCGCTTTTTTACACTTTTCGGACTTCGCTTCTTCAAGGGCGCCTTTGAGCGATCCCCTTGTCTCGTCATATTCCCCGTGGATTAGCATCGTGGCCGCATAGTCCAGCTCCTGGCGAACAGACTCAGCTTCGTCTTTGCACACGCCGTTTTTTACCGCAGTTATCGATTTGGCCCAACGGTCGCGGATATCCATATCGCTTATTGCAAAAGCCTGCGCAGAAAGAAAAACTATCACGGTCATTGCCGCTAAAAATTTCATTTTCCCTCCTTAAAAACCTAGATTCCAAAGTTAATCCAATTTTTGGAAATAACGAAAGGAATTTTACGGGTTGCACCCCGAAAGATCAACTCTTTTCTTTCCCCAAACCCAAAAAACGGGAACGCAATTGCGTTTACATCTCAGTATTTATTCTCTAATATAAGTTAGTTAAATAGGTTTAAATATGGACGTAAATTTATGAGTGGCGACAAAAAAGTGTTTGTAATAGAAAATGAATTCACCAAGAAGGTATCTTTGCCCGAAAAGCTGAAAAAAGAAGGCTTTGACGTCCAATCCGGCGGCGGCGAAGGCGTAGTGGGAAAAATTGTTTCACAAAAACCCGACTTGATCATAGCGTTCGTAGACAAAAACGCGGCTATGGGCAAAGAGACGCAATTTATAGAAGAACTGAAGAATAAACCCGAACTCAAGGAATCCGAAATCTTCGTATGCGCCGAAAATATAAGCGTCGGACTGGAGGTACAACTGCGAAGATTGAAGCTTAACAACTACTTCCAGCAGGACGAGGATACAGGTTTTCTGGTCAAATCGGTTGTAACGCATTTCAACCCGGAGCAAGAGGATATGGAGGATCCGTTCGATTATTCGGAACCCGCGGAGCCGGTTTACGCGCCACAGCCTCCGGCGGAGGCTCCCGTGGCGCCGGCAACGCCTCCACCTCCGCCGCAGACGGATGAAGAGAGATTCGGCGAAATGTTCGGCGAATTTTCCGATAAGGTGCATGAGCAACTTGGGGACAAGGACGGCGAGACCTATTACAATCTCGGCGTAAGCTACATGGATATGGGGCTGCATAAAGAGGCGATTAAGGAATTCTTGCTTGCGGCGAAAGACGCGCAGTTCAAGCTTGAATCAGCCAGCATGATGGGAATCTGCCTGAGAAGCCTCGGCAAACTCGCGGAGGCGATAACTACATTCCAGCAAGGAACCAAGATGAGCAAAGACCCCGTGGAAGTTATGGGATTCAGGTACGAAATCGGTGTAACATTACAGGAAATGGGTAAGCTGAAAGAGGCCTTTAATTACCTGGCCGCTGTGTTCAAGGCCGACAAGACCTACCGGGACGCGCGCAAAAGACTTATGGATATAAAAAGCTCGCTTCAGGCGCAAAAGGGCTGAAGAATCGATTTAGGGGGATAAATGGTAAATTTTAATTATGCCGCCCGTGAGTTAACGGCAAAGATAGTCTATTACGGGCCTGGGCTGTGCGGCAAAACAACTAACCTTGAGGTGCTGCATAAAACGATGTCCCCAAATAACCGCGGAAAGATGGTTTCTCTGGCCACCGATACGGACAGGACGCTCTTTTTCGATCTCCTTCCGGTAGACCTTGGAACCATTAAGGGTTTCAAAGTCAAAATGCAGCTCTTTACCGTTCCCGGGCAGACGTACTACAACGCCACCAGGAAGCTGGTCCTCAAAGGCGCGGACGGAGTGGTCTTCGTGGCCGCGTCGCAGGCTTCGCAGATGGATGCCAATGTGGAAAGTTACAACAACCTTGCCGAAAACCTTAAGATAAACGGCCTCGATATGAATACTATTGCGCTTGTCATCCAGTACAACAAACAGGACCTGCCCGATCTTGCCACCATCGAGGAGTTGGAGGCCAAGGTCAATCCCAGAAAGGTGCCGTACAACAAGGCGGTGGCTTTCAAGGGGCAGGGGGTAATGGAAACGTTCAAGCTGGTTTCGAAAGAGGTTATGATTTTGCTCCAGGAGAAAATGGGCGGCGGGGTAAAACCGGCGGCAAAGGTAAAGAAGATAGAAAGGGCCGATACGGCCCCGGTAAAGATCACCAGCGAACATGCAACCGCATATACGCCGGAATCGGCCGGAGCGGAGCAGATCGCCGCCGAATCGTCCCTTGCGGCCCACGGCGTTGAAGGCTCTAAAAGGGTTGTGGAGGAACTGGGCCAGCTTGCCAAGGCGCTTTCCAAGAATATGCCGGACGCCGCAAGTCTGGTTAACGATATACGCCAAAATGTCAACCATCTGATCGAAGAGCAGAAAAGGATAAATTTCCGCCACGAAACCATCCTGCGACAGGTCAACAAACTGCTGAAAGTGGCATTCAAGGTAAAGAAATAGAGAATCTCCATGGCCGTAAACATCCAGGAAATCGCCGGCGTATTCAACAACGCCAAGGCAGTTATGCTCGAATTAGAGGGCAAGAAATACTCCGGCGAGATAGAGGACGTCCGAATAGGCGAATTCGTCCTTTTCAAGGTTAACAACATTGACGGTACGCTGGTAAGCGCGCCCCCGGATTTCGACGGCGTTGTTTTAAGTGTAGAGACGCTCGAAGGCGGGAATAAACGGTACCCCACGCGCATAGTGCAGAAAAAACTTCCGCAAATACTGTTGGCTTTTCCGAAAAAGGAATTCGAAGGGGTTAAACGCCCCCCAAGGAGGTTTTTGAATATAGAAACGCCGCTCATCCTGAAGGCCAAGGAAAACAGCGCCCTTACAATGGATATGACGGGAATCGGAACGATGTCCGATCTCAGCGAAGGCGGCTGCGCCGTCGTTACCGCAACCGAGATGGAAGAGGAAGACAGACTTCACATGTTCTTGAACCTCTCCGAACCGGGAAAGACGATGGTCTTCGAGGTGGAGGCGGTTGTAAGAAGGGTTATCCCGCAGCCCGACGGCATAAACAATTACGGCGTACAGTTCGTTTCGCTGGACGGCGCCGTGGTAGAGGCCATAAAGAATTTCCTCAAGCGCCACCCCGTGGAACCCGGCTGATAAGGCGGCTTGGCGAAAATGCGGCTCGCCGCCGTTTTAGCCGGAATCTCGGAACTTGTATTCCCCAGGCGGTGCGCGCTCTGCCGCGAACAGCTCCTCGACGGGACCCTTTACGACGTGTGCAAATCTTGCAAGTCGAAGATAACGGTTCATGCCGGCGCGGCCTGCACGGTGTGCGCCAGGCCGATGGACGGGGAACTGCACGAAGCCGGAGTAATCAGGTGCGGCCGGTGCCGGATAAAGAGCCCGCCTTACGATAAAACCATATTTTGCCTGCGCTATGAAAACGAAGTGCGCGAGCTTTTGCACCTGCTCAAGTTTTCCGGCAGGGAGGGCCTTGTTTATCTGTTCGCCCCGATGATGAGTTCGCGCCTCTACCGCGAACCCGAAAGGGCCGAAATAGATTTCGTGGTTCCCGTACCGCTCCACCACAGGCGGCTTTTAAAGAGGGGATTCAACCAGTCGTACCTCCTTGCGCGCGAGGTGGCTCGAGACCTTGCGATTAAAATGGCCGGCGAGGCGCTTATTCGCAAAAAAGATACCAAGGCGCAGTTCGAGCATACGCGAAGCGAAAGGTTCAAAAATATCAGGGGCGCATTTGCCGTCAGGGACGCCGCCCTTGTTAAGGGCAGGAAGTTGCTGCTGGTGGACGACATCATGACATCCGGCGCGACAATGCACGAGGCGTCGAAAACCCTCAAGAAGGCGGGCGCGCGCAATGTGTACTGCCTTGTGGCGGCAAGGGCGTGAGTTATACCGATTGGACGTCAAACATAGAGTAATCTTTTTAAATAGAGCGGAAGCTAGTAAAGCTGGGGGCGCGTACGGCTTTGCCAGTAGGTGCAGGCGTCTCGCCTGCACTCCACAGGCGAGACGCCTGTGGCTACCGCCCTGAGGCCCGCCGCAATTCGCTTAATAAAGCTTCCCCCCGGCGGAGTCTTCCGAACTCCGCCGTTCTTCTCTTGTCGTCCATTCAAATTTGTAAACTTGGGCCGAATTTGGGATACTCTTTAGCTTGATTATGAAAGGAAAAGTTTATCTTGTAGGCGCGGGGCCGGGCAACGCCGGGCTGATAACCGTTCGCGCTGTCGAGCTTTTAAAGACGTGCGACGTGATAGTTTACGACTACCTTGCCAACAAGAGGTTCCTCGATTACGCCCGGACGGACGCGGAGATAATTTACGTCGGCAAAAAGGGCGGCGCGCACACCGTACCGCAGGGCGGCATAAACGACCTCCTTATACAAAAGGCCAACGAAGGCAAAAGCGTCTTGCGCCTTAAAGGGGGAGACCCCTACATCTTCGGGCGCGGGGGCGAGGAAGCCGAGGAACTGGTGGACGCGGGGCTGGAGTTCGAGGTCGTGCCGGGCGTTACCGCCGCGATAGGCGCGTCGGCCTACGCGGGCATCCCCCTTACGCACAGGAAATACTCTTCCACCGTGGCCTTCGTAACGGGCCACGAAGACCCCGACAAGGACGAAACCGCGATTGACTGGGAAAAAATATCTACCGGCATAGACTCGCTCGTTTTTTTCATGGGGGTAAAGAACCTGCCGTATATCGTGGATAACCTGCTAAAACACGGGCGGAATCCCGATACTCCCGTGGCGCTCGTTCGATGGGGCACCACGCCCGACCAGCAAACGTGGGTCGGCACGCTTGGAACGATAAAGGAAATAGCCCGGCGCGAGGGCGTTGCGCCGCCGTCGCTCATAATCGTCGGCGACGAGGTGAAGCTTCGGGAAAAGCTGAACTGGTTCGAAAAAAAGCCGCTCTTCGGCCGCCGCATTATCGTTACCCGTGCAAGGGCGCAGGCAAGCGATTTCGTAATAAAGCTGGAGGCCGCCGGAGCCGAGGCGGTGGAGTTCCCGACAATTGAAACGGTCGATCCCGAAAGCTGGGAAGATCTCGACGCCGCCTTGGAAAGGGTAGGGGAATACGACTGGATGATATTCACTTCCGTGAACGGCGTTAAATACCTCCTTAAACGCCTCAAGGAAACGGGCCGGGACATACGCGACCTGGCCGGGCCGAAAATATGCGCCATCGGCAAAATAACGGCAAAAACGGTGGAAGACGCGGCGATGCGCGTGGACCTGGTTCCCGATGAATACCGCGCCGAGGCCGTGATAGAAGCGATTGGAGACGTAAAGGGTAAAAAGATATTCATTCCGCGCGCAAAAGAAGCGCGGGAACTATTGCCGGAAGAACTGCGGAAAAAGGGCGCGCGGGTTGACGTGGCCGCCGTTTACCGCACAGTGAAGCCGGACGCGAAAAAAAACGAGATACTCCAAATGATCCGCGAAGGGAAGATAGACATGGTGACGTTTACATCTTCCTCAACCGTTACGAACTTCGCGGAAATGTTCGACGACGGCGAACTGAAGGAAGTGCGGGGAAAGCTTAAAGTCGCTTCCATCGGCCCGATCACCAGCGAGACCGCGGAAAAACTTGGATTCAATATTGACGTTACGCCAGATGAATATACGATTGAGGCATTGACTCGAAGCGTTATAGATTGTTACTCTAAAAACAAGGGGTGATATGCCGGAAAAAACTGGGAACAAACGCAAGTTCAGCAGGGTCAACTTTATAATCGATCTCGACCTGGCCACCGGCGGCAGTACCCTTCACTACGACCGCACGCACGACATAAGCATGGGTGGGATATTTGTTAAAACGGACGAGGCGCTTAAAGTGGGAACCGAAGGCGCGTTCACTATAGTTCTTTCGCCGGGGGAAGACGGAGTAAGCATTAAGGGAAAGTTCAGGGTCGCCAGCATCTTCGACAAGGGGGGCGCAAAAGGAATGGGCCTTAACTTTACCGAAATAGAACCCAACTCGTCCGTCGAACTGTACAGGGTTATTAAATTCAACAGCCATATGCAGGACGCCTAATACTGATGTAGCCGCAGGTGGGGCGCATAAGTAACACAGGCAATCTTGCCTGTGGAGAGGTAGCACAGGCAATCTTGCCTGTGGAGGGTAGCACAGACAATCCTGCTTGCCTGCCATCTTTAGGTGATCCCTCGCGCAGTCAAGGGGAGGAACGAAGGGAGCTTGCCTGCCATCTCTGAAAGCGCGCCGTTTGTCAACAGTAAGCTCTCTACCCGAATTAAATCCGTTTTTCCGGAGTCATCTCTTCGCCGTCAACGCGGCATGGTTTTGTTCCGGTGGCAAGTCGCAATCACCTTTCGA
>JAZFVB010000288.1:0-2700 GCA_036447515.1 Nitrospinota bacterium | reverse complement strand
TGACAGGCAGGCAGGATTGCCTGTCCGCACCAATACGATATTCATTATGCTGGAGCCAATAATTAAACCGTTAGCGGCTTTATGTACACACCCGTCATGAACCTTCCGGTTTTTCCGCCTTCCTTGCGGTATGAATAGAATTCCCCGTTGTTGCACGACGTGCAAACGCCGCAATCGTAAATGTTTTCCGGCAAAACACCCGCCGAAACAAGCTGGTCGTAAGCCGCCTTGGGCATATCGAGGTTGCCGCTTTTTTTGTATTTCAGGAACGACTGGTACCCCGCCGTAAATATCTCGTTTCCCACCCCGTAGCAGCAACCGCGTATTCCCGGGCCGATGGCCGCGGTTATTTCGGAAGGATCGGCGCGCGAAAACATCGCCATCGCCGCGACCGCCGTCGGGACCGTCTGCAGGAAAATTCCCTTGCGCCCCGCATGAACCACCCCCGCTATTTTTTTCGAAGGAGCGGCCAGAATTACCGGCAGGCAGTCCGCAGTGAGTATGGCCGCCGGAACGTCGGGTTCGTCCACCATCAGGCAGTCGGCTTCGTACTTTTTTATTATCTTTGGAGTAACAAGCAAAACGCCGTTGCCGTGCACCTGTTTCGACGTGTATATAGATTTGCCGCCGCAAAATACGTTGCGTACCTTTTCCCTGTTCTTTTCCACGTCCGACGGCTCGTCGTCCACATGATGGCCGAGATTAAGGCTGGCATAAGCGCCTTTGGATAAGCCGCCAAGGCGCGTCGTTATCCAGTGGGAGAAAAAACCCATCTTGTCCAGCGGCACGAACGAATACCAGGCTATGCCTTCGTTTTCGTGCCGCAAAAAAATTTCGCCGTCCATCGAAAACAGCCTCCTTAAAAACAAACTCCTTCGAATACGCCGCACTTTTTACACCCGCTCTTCGTGGGCGGGCACGGCGGCGTAACCTTACCCTTGCGGGAACGGAGATGCTCTTTCCAAAGGTACTCCTTCGTTACGCCGCTGTCGATGAAATCCCAGGGAAGGATTTCTAAAAATTCCTTTTCGCGTTCATAATAAAAGGCGGCTCCCGGCGCCTTTAAGACGCTTTTGTAATTTCCGTCCTTATAAGCTTGCACGATCGCCTTGCCAACCTGTCTCGAACCCAGCGAAAGAAGGGCCTGGACGGCGGCGTTTTTGGGACTTTCGATTTTCAACGCCAAGTTGCCGAGACCGGCCAGCCTTTTGCGGATCAGCCGCGATTTGCGCTTAAGGTCTTTTACGTCCGCAAAACGCGACCACTGGAACGGCGTTTGGGGCTTGGGCACGAACGGATTTATTCCGACTGTAAGTTTGCCGAGCCGCCCGTGCTTTTTCGATTTTTCTATAAACGCCTTGTGTATTTTTTTTATCAGGCCGGAAATGGCGCTTACGTCTTCGTCCGTTTCGCCCGGAAGGCCGATAAGAAAATAAAGTTTTATATTTAAAATCCCGGCTTCGGCGGCCGTCCCTACGGTTTCCAGTATTTCATCGTCGGTTACGTTTTTGTTTATTGCCGTTCGCAGCCTTTGGGTTCCCGTTTCGGGCGCAATCGTAAGGGTCTTTAGCCCGCCTTTGGCAAGAAGACCGAAAGTTTTTTTAGTCGCCTTGCCTATCCTAAGCGACGATACTCCGAGCCGTCCGCCTCGGCTGACCACGTATTCAAATAGTTCGTCCGCCTGCGGGTGTTCGCTTATCGCCGACCCTATAAGCCCTATTCGCCTCCCCATGGCAAGGCCCTCGTCAATCTGCTTTTTGAGAATATCCGCGTTTATGTGGCGCACCGGCCGGTAAACGAAACCGGCCGCGCAGAACCTGCAGCCTTGGCCGCATCCCTTGCCGGTAAGGATAAGGAAGGTGTCGCCAAATACGCCTGTGCCGGAAATAATCGACTGGCATGACCCGTCTTTTGATATTTGCCTGCTGTAAAGCCGTTTCACTTTTTCCGGCGCGCCTGTCCCCGGCGTTATGCTTTTAACTTTTCCATCGGCTTCAAAGCTAAAATCGTAGAATGATGGCACATAAATTCCGTCGATCCCGGCTATGGCTTTAAGCTTTTCGTCGCGGGTTTTTTTACTCTCCAAAAGGGGCTTTAGCCAGTCTTCTAAATTCCCCTCTCCTTCGCCGATAACGAAGAAATCGAAAATATCCGCAAACGGTTCCGGGTTGAGCGTCGCCGCCACGCCGCCCGCGCATACCAGCGGATGGTTTTCTTTACGCTTTTCCTTTTCAAGCGGCACGTTACATCTTTTAAGAATCTCCAGGACGTTGAAAATATCGATCTCGAACGTTATGGAAAATGCAAGTATGCCGAACGACCCGAGCAGAACCTTTTTATTATACGAAACGGCTCTTTGGCCCCTTTCGGGAAGGAAGGCAATGTCGAAAACGGACGTGCCGCTACCTGCGCCGCCACCTGCTTCGGAAAACGCCGAATAAATCTTATGGAAACCGAGGTTGGAAAAACCGACTTCAGGCGAATTGGGGTAGATAAGGCAGACGGCTGTCTCTCTTGCGCCTTTTTTAATCTTTTGCGGCTTTCTGCCGCTTTTTTTCGGTATCGAGGTTTCAGTTTTAGCGTTCATCTGTGATAATCTTCGATCTTAACATGGCAATTACGGATATTAAAAAGCAGATGGGGCTGATCCGCCAGGGCACGGTGGAGATAATCGGCGAAAAAGAACTTGAGGAAAAACTC
>JAZFVB010000287.1:0-3828 GCA_036447515.1 Nitrospinota bacterium | reverse complement strand
GGTATTACTATTACGGCGATCGATGCAAGCTTCGCGTCGCGGTAAAAAAGAACGCCCAGCAGGACGATGGCCGTAAAACCTTCGCGGACGATGTCGTATACGACTACCGATATCGATTCCTGTATGAGCTGTATGTCGTTTATTATGCGCGAAAGGAGCCTGCCCGTCGTGTGCCGCTCGAAGAAGGAAAGCGAGAGCGTTTGTATGTGCCGGTACAAGTCGTTTCGCACGTCGCGCACGGTTTGCTGGCCTATCTTCAGCATCAGCGAGGACGCCGTGTAGCGTCCCAGTCCGCGAAGGAAATAGATGCCTATTATCGCCAACGGGATTACCGCCAGCATGGCGCGGTCCTGTTTTATGAATATGTCGTCTAAAAGCGGCTGTATGAGCAATGCCGCGCCGCCGGATGTGGATGAAACAACCAGCATACACACAGCGGCGAAAATAAAGGCGCCGGTGTACGGCTTAAGGTAACCCAAAAGCCGCTTGTATTCGCCGAACGCCCCCTCTTTCTTTTTCACTCCCGCTTGCTCCCTTTTATATCCGTCCTATTTCATACCCGCTTCATTACCGCCTCTATTATCCGCTTTGGGTCGATTTTGTCCATGCAATCGAAGTGTTGGCATTCTTCGCCCGTACATTTTTCGCAAGGCGGCACTTCGGGCATGAAAGCCGCGTCGTTTTCCCCTTTGGGGCCCCATCGGTTCGGCAGGCACACGCGTATGGGGCAATAGATGCCGACCGCCGGCGTTCCCACCGCCGATGCGATGTGCAGGGGGCCGGTGCTGGGCGCTACAAGGCAATCGATTTCCTTCATAAATCCCGCAAGTTCCTTAAGGCTTTGGCTGATAAAAACCCCGGGGCCTTCGGGGGAACCGTCGTGCGAAATACTTTCCACCATGCGCTCTACTTTACGCACTGCGTCGCTATCCATCGGGCCGCCGATAAGTATAACGTTCACGCCTTCGCCGGAAAGAGAGGTTGCCAGCTCGGCCCACTTTTCAGGACTCCAGTTGCGCGCCGATCCCCCCATGGAAGGGAAAACGCCCACGTTTTTTTTTGCGGAATCCAGTGCGCCGTCCGCGGAATGCGGGAGTCCGTTAGCGGCCACAAGCGAAGGGGGATACCATTCGGGCTCGATGCCCAGCGGCGTTAACAAGTCGAGGTTGTATTCCGCCTCGTGGCGGTTTCCTTTAGACCTGTGCTGAACGACCTTAGTGTTGTAAAAAATCTGCGCGATTTTCGACGCCGGGCCAACGCGCAACGGCACACCTGCGCGCCACACGGCCAGCGATATCCAGAAATCGGAGAAAAGGTGGATTGCCGCATCGAATTTTTTTGGCCGAAGGTTTTCGGCCAAGTTCCGCGTATTGGAAAAGTCCGGTTTTTCGTCGGTCGAAAGCGTAATTACGCCGTCTATATCCGGATGGCCTTGAAGGAGTTCCGCCACCATCGGGCGAAGTAGCGCGGTTATTTCCCATTCGGGCCGCGCCTTGCGGATATTTGTGAAAACGGGGGTTGATAAAACAACGTCGCCTATGCGGTCCGGCCGCACCACGAGGACGCGCGCCTTCGAATCGGGATTCAAAACGTCAATGTCTTATAAACGGCTTCTCGCCGGTATTCCCCAGCCGCGAGTAGAAATCCGATAACACCGGGTCGGGAAAGAACTTGTCCGTTTCGTCCAGGTATTTCAGCACGGAGACGGCCCAGTACGATTCGTCGGGCGTTTCTATTACCGCAGTGTCGTTGCCCTTGTAGAAATCGCAGACTTCGGAGACGGCCTCCTTTATCGGCGGACCCTGCCGTTTTGTCTGTATGGAAAGTGGGCGCATCGGACTCATTTGGAATACCATCATTCCCTTAAGCTCTTCCGGGATGTCGTCCCCGGCCAATTCCTCCAACGGAATGCCTTCCGAATCCGGTATGTGCGGCCCGCCGAGCGTGGCTATGTAAATGGGCGCGGATTGTATGCGGGCCTGTTCGGCGCTGCCGACGCGGATGGCGGCGTTGCCATTTGCGTCCGGACCAAATACGACGAACGGCCATACGCCGTGTGTTACCTCGAACGGGCGGCGGTGGACCACCGTTTCGGCGATTACCCGCTCGACTTTTTCCAGTACCTTGCGGTCATTTGCCTTTAAATGTATTCTTTTCATCCAAAATCAGTTTAACAGTTATTTGACGGCCCCTCAAGGAAGTTAGAAGCTAGCCGCGAGCCTCCTCCGTTATGAAAAAAGTAGAATCTAAATATTATCGAACCTCCATTGACTTCAAATCGGGGACGAGTTTAATATCAGCAATAATCGTTTAGGGGAAGTCGTTTAATGAGGTTAGCGAAGCAGTCTATTAAATTCCTCTTTATCATATCGGTTTTTCTATTCACTTCCTGCGGCGGCGGCACGGCAACTACGGAAACCGGCGAAGGCGCGACCAACTCCGCGCCGGTGGCAAGTGCCGGAACCGACCAGAATGTCTCAACAGGCTCCACCGTAACGCTGGACGGCAGCGGAAGCTCGGACGCAGACACCCTGACCTATAGCTGGTCGTTTACATCGTTGCCCGCCGGAAGCAGTGCGGCGCTTTCATATTCCACGGTGGCCGACCCCACGTTTACAGCGGACGTTGACGGCTCATATGTGGTTAGCCTCACGGTGAACGACGGCACGGTGGATAGCGCGGCGGATACCGTAACGATAACGACGGATACAACAGGAGGCTGCGATTCCCAAACAGAAATGAAAGTTCTTTTTATCGGTAACAGCTATACCTCTGTAAACGACTTACCGAATATGGTTAAAGATTTAGCCTGCTCGGGTGGGTATAATCTTTCGGTTACTTCATCTGCTCCGGGCGGTTATCGTTTCTTAAACCATGCGGGGGACACAAACACATTAACGGCCATTGATTCGCAACAATGGGACTATGTGATCTTACAAAATCAGAGCCAGGTCCCCGGCTGGAAGCCTGAACATGTTACGGAGTATAGCGTTCCTCATGCCGTAACTTTGGTGGATGCAATTTCGGCTAATAACCCGGAAACTCAAATTATTTATTACGTGACTTGGGGAAGGGAAAATGGCGACGCCGGTTATTGTGGCTATTACTCAAATGTTTGCACCTTTACAGGACATACTGCCGCCCTATTAGAGGGCTATACCCTTTATAAAGATGCAACGGGTGGAACTTTGGCAAAAGTAGGTACGGCATGGGAAGCCGTGGTCGATGATGGAAGCGCTCCATTCGATTCCGGCGAGCTTTGGAGCTCCGATCAAAGTCACCCCGAACTCTTAGGAAGTTATTTAACGGCTACGACTATTTATGCCACGCTACTCAATGAATCACCTGTAAACCTTGATGTACCAAATGGCATATCGTCAGATAACGGACTATACCTGCAGCAAATAGCTCAATCTGTAATGGGTGTCTTGTAGGGGAACCGGGGTCAGGTCTGCTATATGCAAAGTCGAACCGATTGTCCGGCCCACTAAAAAAAACCGGCTGCGACTACGTCCGGTGCGTTCGTTAAAGACAGTGAGCATGTCCCCGCCCCACATCATGCATGGTGCGGGGTAAACTCCAGCGGGGATCGGTTATAAAGCTTTTCTGAAAAAACGCTGGCTAGCGCCTCGCCGAAGCTTTTGCGCAGGTAGGGAGAAGTGCGGGACGCGGGCCGGCGCCTTGGATGAGGAATGGGGAGAGTAGGGCTGCCCGCGCCGCGACTTCATATAAATTCCGTCAGTTCCTGCGGCAGTTGAATTCTTCCATTGCGTTGGTGAAATCTTCAGACTTTAGAAGCGCAAGGAGTATCGTCTTTGCCAGCTTTTT
>JAZFVB010000286.1:0-3584 GCA_036447515.1 Nitrospinota bacterium | reverse complement strand
CGCAAGTTTCGGGTTTTCAAGCAACGCCGCCCCGGCGCCCGTCTTGACAATTTTTTTCACAGGACAGCCCATGTTTATATCTATAAACTCCGGGCGCATCGCCTCCACCCTTTGCGCGGCGTCGGCCATTATCGCAGGGTCGGCTCCGAAAATCTGAATGGATGCGGGCCTTTCGTCTTCGGCAAGCTCTATCATCGTGTACGTTTTCGGGTGATCGCGCACTAGTGCATTGGCGCTTACAAGCTCCGTGACCACCTCGTCCGCGCCTAATGCGCGTGCAAGCCTCCTGAACGGCTGGTCGGTAAAACCGGCCATCGGCGCGAGGATCAGCTTAGTTTCAAACTTAGGCATATTTTTTATTTTACTTCAAAGCCTTGGAAATAGTGATGAATATTCCTTAATGACGCACGATTTTCTATTCATGGAGATCTTCGGGAAGGTTTACGTTCTTTAGTTTTTCTCCATCGTATAATCCGGCATCGCCGCTTATACCGAGGCGCTCCAAAACGGCGTTTACGGAAAGCTCGCCATCGAATGAACTATTAATTCGATGCAATAACTGTGATGAATAAAGGGCGCATAGCGGTTCGGGCTTTCCCTTTTTGGGATTTTGCGCCGCAACGATACGGAAGCCGGGCACGCGAAGCTTTAGGAGTTTTTCAAGATAATCCGAATCAACATTAGGTAGATCGACCGCAGTTATAAGCCAGTCGGCTTCCGGCGCGAACCGGTTAGCGGATATAAGCCCGGCTATCGGGCCGTTTATATCCGGCGGATCGCTGATCGTTTCCGCATCCAAAAGTGATTCAGGAAGCGGAGCGTTACCAAGAATATAAACACGGTCGCATTTTTCATTAAGTAGCGCGTACTGCTTTTCCGCATAAGTCGATTGGCCCAGTTTAAGCCTGGTTTTGGGGCTTCCCATCCGTCTGCTCTGTCCACCGACAAGGAGCCCGCCGAAGACCGGTTTTTTTGAAACTTCCTTATTAAGCCATGAGGCGGCAAACTTCTCCAACTTCTTTACGTCGTCATGCACAAGGCTTCCTCCTTTTGCAATCTCTTCAACAACATTGTCCAGTTCGGGAATATCGTCTTTCCCGCCGGAGTATGGATGCACCCACAATTTGTCCCACGGCGCGTTTTTGTAGCCTTCCACGAGAACGATATCGCATTGTGCGAATATGGAATAATCCAAGTTACCGGACTTGGCCCTGGAAAAACTTTCATCATGCGAAGTTGCATTTAAGACGCTGACGCCGGAATCGAAGAGCCTTTGCGTATCCTTGCCTTCTTTATCCACTGTAAGTTTATGCGCGTCGTGTTTAAGGTAACCGACCGACAAACCTTTTTCGACAAGGAGCGCGGCGAGTTTTTCGAGTATCGTTGTTTTGCCGGAACCGCTATGGCCGCAAAACCCCAGAAACGGAGCGCCGCTTTTTAAAGTTCCCACGGGTGGAACTCGACCGTTTCGCCGGCCTTTATCTCGGCGCGGTCACTAGGGATAACTATCACGCCGTCGCTTTTCGAGGCGGAAACGAAATCGCCCGAGCCTTGATGTTTGATCGCGGCAACGGATCCTCCTCCGTTCGTAAAGGCGGCTATGCGGAATTCTTTTCTGTCGTGTTTTTTCCTGATGCCTTCGGACAGCGGGAGAATAAGTTTTCGCGGCGCGGGATCGGAAATTCCGGCCATCCTTTTAAAAGCGGGTTTAACGAACTCGCTGAATGTAACAGCTACTGAGACGGGGTTCCCCGGCAGGCCGAAGACGGCTTTTTTGCCCGTGACCCCAAACCAAATCGGCTTCCCCGGCTTGATCGATGCTTTGTGAAAAACGTTTTTTACCTTCAGCTCTTCCAGAACTATGGGAGTGTAATCCGCATCGCCCATCGAAACGCCTCCGGTAATCAGAACGACATCGTTTTCCCTAATGGCTTTTTTTAAAATTGCCTTGAATCGGCGCGGTTCGTCCCTGACTATCCCCATAAAGGTTCCTTTCACCCAGCTGATGCCTTTCAGGCGGGATATAAGGAAGGGAGAATTAGAATCGCGTATTTGCGACGGTTTGGGTTTTCTCGAAACGCTAATCAGTTCCGTCCCCGAGGCTACCACGGCAACCTTTATCACGCGTGAAACGGAAAGCTTTGCGGCGCCCACGGAAGCGGCGACAGCCATATGCCCGGGGGCAAGTAATGTTCCGGGTTTAATCAATGCCGCGCCTTTATCGGTATCGGCGCCCTTTTTATGGATGTTAGACCACGGCTTAACGCCGGGGTCGTTCAAATGCACCATCTCGCCGGAAACACCGCTTTTTTCGACCATCACGACCGCGTCCGCACCGGAGGGTACCGGCGCGCCCGTCATTATTTTCACGCACATTCCTGTGGTTACTTTACCTTTCCATTCGTTTCCGGCTTTAAGGACGCCGAAGCAGACAAGATTTGCCCGGCCATTCTTAAAATCCGAACTTTTTACCGCGTATCCATCCATCGCTGAACGGTTGAAAGGCGGCAGGGACCGGTCGGCCTTAACGTTTTTCCTAAGGACACGCCCGGCGGCGTTCAAAAGACCAACTGTCTCGGCGCCTACCATTGAAACGTTTTTTAAAACAAGTGAAAGCGCCGTTTCGTGCGGTATTAACGGTCGTTTTTTCATATCCACGTAATTATATACAAAAGGGGCATATATAATGAGTGATTATTTAACTCCAAAATACGCAATGGGATTTAAGCGCTAAAAGGCGATGTTTTGTCCCTTCAAAATTGCTCCGACTTTACATATTGCGTTATAATGATTGTTATAATGCTGAAGGAGGCAAAAATGATTAAGATAAAGGTTACAACCGTTGGAAATTCTACAGGGATTATAATTCCCCGCGAAGCCCTTGCCCGTTTAAAAGTGGAAAAAGGCGACTCTCTCTGCCTTACCGAAACTCCTGATGGATACGAATTAAGCCCTTATGATCCCACCTTTGAAGAGGAGATGGCCGTTGCGGGTAAAGTATCCAAGCGTTACCGCAATGCGCTTCGGAAACTTGCTAAGTGAAATTTTGCTGGATCAGCAAACGGACCGTTATTGCGATTCACTCAGAGCAGATTGCCGAGCATGGAGGCGCCGAAGGAAAAAGGATGAAGGCCTGCTTGAATCTGCTCTTGCCAAACCAAAAAATCTTGCCGCATATGGAAAACCTATATTGCCTGAACTTGCGGCGTCATATGCATACGGGATTGTTAGGAACCATCCCTTTGCCGATGGAAACAAGCGCGTAGGGTTGATAGTAGCCGGAACGTTCCTTTGCCTCAACGGTTGGGAGCTTAATGCCTCGGAGGTTGATGCCGCAAATATCTTTTTTCAATTAGCAGACGGGAAAGTTTCGGAAAAGGAACTGGCTGATTGGTTTGAGAATAATTGTTCATAACATGAACATACTTGGGGTTAGCGCTTTTTACCATGATTCGGCAGTCTGTCTTGTCCAAGACGGAAAGATAGTCGCCGCGGCTCAGGAAGAACGCTTTACCCGTAAAAAGCACGATCCGGAATTTCCGATCAACGCTTTGCAATATTGCCTAAAGGAGGGCGGGATAGAA
>JAZFVB010000285.1:0-2315 GCA_036447515.1 Nitrospinota bacterium | reverse complement strand
ATATATGTTTCATACCTCAAACCTACGGCGATAGCCGAATTTTTCGGTTCCAGCCGCATGATGAAGGTTTCAGAGGAGATAGAGGAGGTAATGGATGGCATCGTTGAGGCACTTGAAGAATAGCGTCATTTTCGCGGCGATTTTCCTGGCGGTTTTGCCTGCTGTCGCTTTGGCCGGTGAGGAAAGGCTTCTTGTGGAATTCGACAAAAGCAGCATCTGCTGCATACTGAGTCCTGACGAGATTTCGGAAAACCTCGAGGCGGTTGACGGAATAAATATCGCCATCTTCAACCACAGCAATAAGGTAATAACCGTTTATTTTGAGACCGCCAAGATAGACGTGGACGGTATCGTGGCCAAGGTCAGCGAAATAACCGACGTGGAGGAGGAATGGATCCTCACCGACGCCGACTAGTAGAAGCCTAAGCGGCGATTAATGGCTAAACCAATGTCGCATAAAACCGTGTCGCATAAAACCGTGCCGCATAAAACCGTGTTGTATAAAACCGCCGCGTTGTTCGCGTTACTTATGGCGGCGTTTTTTTTCGTTACCGTCCCACCTGCCCCCGCGTACACCCACAAAAGCTCGTCCGTGAAATTCCACGAACACGGGGAGGGCGTGGTTGAGCTGGCAAGAAAGGAGCAAAAACCGGTCTTCATGCTCTTTTCAGCCGTATGGTGCTACTGGTGCAAGGTCTTCGAGAAGGAAACGCTCACCAAAAAGGAGGTCTATAGCTTCCTTAACGAAAATTACATAAGCGTTTTCATCGACGCCGATCTCCGACGCGACCTCTTTTCCAAATATCAGGTCACCTTTCTGCCGTACGCAGTATTTCTGCGGCCGGACGGGACGCTCCTTTACAAGTACGGCGGCACGCTGGATACCGAAGGCTTTTTAAGCTTGATTAAAGACCTTAAGGAAAAGGCGCGAACTTCGGAAAAGATCGCCGAACTTGAAGAACCGTTTTCGTACACTCCGCCGGCAAAACCGGACGCGCAAGAGTTCGCGGAGCTTAAATCGCTTTTCATCGAAACGGCAATGGAAAACTTCGACGCCGAGGAAATGGGAATAGGATACAAAAGAAAGCACGTCCTGGTCGCCGCGTTGGACTACCTCCTTGAAAACGGCGGTTCGGAAAAAGGGAAGGCTATAAAGCGACACGTTATGGGAACGCTTGAAAAGGCGGTGGACGCCACTCTGGATCCCGTCGAGGGCGGCTTTTTCCGCTATGCGGAAATGCGCGACTGGCGGATACCGCACTACGAAAAGATGGTCGATATAAACGGCCCGATGCTCTACCTCCTTTACAAGGCGGATTCGCTTACCCCTTCAAAAAAGCTTAAAAACGCCGCGGCGAAAACCAAAGCCTACCTTTCGGAAAAGCTATTCGACGAAAAGACCGGGGCCTTTTTGAGTTTCCAGGTGGCGGACGAGGAATATTACCTGCTGGACGCCGCCGGGCGCAAGAAAGCCAAAGCGCCGGAGGTAATCGAAAAAATATTTACGGACAGGCTTGCGCTGGCCCTTGTTTACCTCTTGGATGCGTTGAAATTCACGAAAGACGAAGCTTTCCGGCAAAAGGTTAAAAGCTCGGTAGATTTTCTGGCGGGAATGGCGCAAAAGCAAGACCGCATTTACCACCTGTACGAAGTTAAAAGCCGAAAATGGTCGCACGATGGCAAATCGGCGGATTACGCCTATATATACCTGATGCTGTCGAAGGCATATTCCGTATTCGGGGACGCAAGGTATCCGGCCATTATGGAAAAAGTTTACATCGATGCAAAAAACTTATTTTACAATGCGGAACTCGGCATATTCGCCGAAAAGGCCCCGTCGAACGTCTCCGACCTGGAGTACATAATGGAAGCAAACTCCGTCTTTATGCAGGGCCTTCTGGGCGCGTTTGATGGTTTTGACGGCGAAACGAAACTGCTAAAAAGGGAACTTGATTCGGCTGGAAGAATCATTGCGTGGTTCCAGGGGACGGGGGTGATACTGGAAGAAAGGGCGTGGGACGACAAGGATTTTCTTTTCCTGGAAAGCTACGCCCGTTACCTGAAGGCGGCCCAAACCTATTTTGCCCGCGTGAACCGGACGGTTAGCCCATAACGTTATCCGAGGTCAAAATACCTACGGGTTTATCTTCCTTTACGACTATCAGGTGTTGGACTTCCTTGTTTTTCATCATATTGCGCGCCTCGAAGATCGATTCGTCGTGGTTTATTTTTACGGGGTTCGGCGACATTATTTTAACGACAGTCTCGCTGTCCAGGTCCATGCCTTTGGCCACCGCGCGGCGCACT
Source organism: Nitrospinota bacterium (assembly GCA_036447515.1). GTDB lineage: Bacteria > Nitrospinota_A > UBA7883 > JACRGQ01 > JACRGQ01 > JAZFVB01. The sequence goes on along the minus strand of JAZFVB010000285.1, from coordinate 8 downwards.
ATGTCGTT
>JAZFVB010000284.1:0-6293 GCA_036447515.1 Nitrospinota bacterium | reverse complement strand
GTCTTCGGGGAGCGAAGTGGAGATACCGTTGGGATATACCATCGGCGAGTTTTGCGATACGGGCTCCAAAAAGATGTGGTGCTGGTTCCTTTCCGGAAAGCGCACGACCTTGTCCTCTATCGACGGGCAGTAACGCGGCCCCACGCCCTGTATTTCGCCGGTGTAAAGGGGCGAACGGTCGAACGACGCGCGGATGATTTCGTGCGTCTTTTCATTCGTCCATGTTATGTGGCAGGGGATGTGCGGACGGTCTATCTTGTCGGTGAAAAACGAAAATGGCGCCGGCGGGTCGTCGCCCGGCTGTTCTTCAAGGACGGAATAATCGATTGTGTCCCTGTCGAGCCTCGGCGGGGTGCCGGTCTTTAACCTGCCGAGCGTAAAACCTAGTTGTTTAAGTGAATCGCTCAGCTTCGTTGACGGCGGCTCGCCGAACCTCCCGCCTTCGACCTTTCTCATCCCGAAATGCAAAAGGCCGTTGAGGAATGTTCCGGTAGTTACGATGATCGTTTCCGCCGAAAGCTTTTCTGCGCCTTCTTTTTCTCCGCCTTCAAGGATAACGCCCGTAACAGAACCGTTTTTTACATCTATCGCCGCAACCGAGCCTTCGATAATTTCAAGGTTCGGAGTTTCCTCAAGCGCACTGCGCATGTTGCGCTCGTAAACTTCCGTATCGGCCTGTGCGCGGTTGGCCTGCACGGCGGGGCCTTTGCCGGCGTTAAGTGTGCGGTACTGGAGGCCGCTGATGTCGATGATGCGCGCCATCAAGCCGCCAAGGGCGTCGATCTCGCGCACGATCTGGCTTTTGCCCGGCCCGCCGATGGCGGGATTGCAAGACATCCGCGCGATAGTTTCGATGCTTGTTACGACCATCGCCGTCTTGCACCCGAGCCTTGCCGCCGCGTGGGCCGCCTCGCATCCCGCGTGCCCGCCGCCGATAACTATTACGTCGAATGTTTTCATGGATAAACTATAGCAAAAATGAACACGCCGTCAGTATGGGCTATGGCGCAAAAGATTGACAAATGATGTACAATGTAGTCATATGCAAGCGTGAAGGAATTCGTATGGGACGAGGCCAAAAACAACGAGCTGATGAAAACACGGAACGCATCGTTCGAGCAGGTTGTTGCGGAAAATGAATCGGAAATATAAGCCGGAAATACAAGGAGGAGACAAATGAGCAGACCAAAAAAAGAGGAAAGGGCGCTGGAAGAAAGTTTGGGAAAAGGAAAATGGAAGAGCGCTTCCAAAAGAGAGATCGCCCGCGATGTTAAGGCGGCCAAATCTTTTATGGGGGCGAGGAGAAAATCCGGGCGGATAAATATCCGCATTTCCGAAGAAGACCTTGCGCTTGTAAAAGAGGGGGCGGCAAAAGAAGGCCTGGCCTACCAGTCGCACATCTCAAGAATCCTGCACAAATATATCACCGGCCAACTTGTGGATCGGGAAGTGATAAACGAACTTCAGGAAACGATAAAGAATCTTAAAACTGCGAAGGTTTGAGGAAAATCAAATCAATGCATCAACTGTTAACGATTGGGTAACGAGGTTAGACAGGAAGTGAGATAAATAGTGGCTTATTTTTCTCCATTACAACCATGGATTGATGGAAAATCCTCGTTGCCGTCTTTTATTAGCAATACCCCATTTGTAGAATACGGCGCTTCCCTTGTTTTTGATCTATCTGTTCCTTTTCATGAGACTCATTCATTGATCGCACAAAGTTTGCCATTGTCTTGGAAGCGTACTAGTGAGTATGTAGAAAATGCCCTTCATATAATAGAGGCTGAAATGCCTTATTCTTTAGATAGTGAAGAAGGCAGAATGGTGTTAGATGAACTTGGTCCACCTCCATTTGCGTGCTATCCAATATCAGTACTGTCCCAACGTTATTCAAATAAATTCAGTTGCTTATAATCAACCTCTTCTTGGTTTTTGTAATCTGATTCCGAAAGTGCCTGTAAAATTGGAGTTTTTTCAAAAAGAGAGACGCTCAATATTCGTAAAATTGTGTAGAGACTATGATCCAGATTCAGACGCTTCTTTACAATCGCAACGAGCACATAAACGGAGATTGCAATCCAGATTTGGGTTTTCACGGCGTTCATAGAAGTTCCATAGAAAGCTTTTAACCGAAGATGTTGCTTGATCCATTTAAAAAATAGTTCCACCTGCCAACGGCGCTTGTAGAGTTGTGCAATCTTAAGCGCTGGCAAAGTGAAGTTGTTGGTCAGGAAAACGAGCCGCTTGTTATTCTCTGCATCGAAATAACTGATGCGGCGCAGTTTGTTGGGGTAATCCTTCTTTGCGTAAAAGTTTTTCGGAGTAATCGTTTGATCGCACCGAAGTCCGGTTGATTTATCGACTTCATGGGAATAAAGACGTTTGAATTTGGAATTGCGTTTTGCGCGGGTAACGAAAAACGCCGAAGCCAAGTCGATTTTATATAGGGCCGATAAATCAAGATAACCACGATCTAGGATGTAAATCGCGCCTGCTTCAAAGTAGAGTTCGTTGAGTATTTTTACATCTTGAACCTTGCCATGAGTAATGATAACAAGGGTGGGGATGTTCCCCTGAAGATCCAGAAGAGTGTGCAGCTTCACCGCTGCTTTTTGTTTTCTGAACTTTGCCCATGGGAAAAGCGATAAGCATAAATCAATGGTGGTGGAGTCAAAGGCGTAAACTGTTTGCTCCAGTTCCAATCCAAAATCGGCGTCTATGTAAAGGCTTCTTGCTTCGGTGATAAGCGCCTGTGCAAAGTCGGCATAAATGCGCCAGTCTCGAACTTTGTTGGCGTTAGCAAGAGTGTTTCGTGAAATTCTCCCACGAATCCCCATATGGTAAAGCTTGCGGTTGGCAACGCGCAGGGAAGCTTCGATATCCCGCAGACTTTCCCTATGAGTAAGCTGGGCGAAGGCCATGCAAAGGAATTGATCGAGGCATAAAAAACTTTTGATCTTGTGATTGCCTCGATAACGGTTTACGCATTTGCGAAACTCGTAAGGAGAAAGAAAGTCCATCAGTTGAGTAAAAACAGTTTTTCCGGAATTCATCAGCCACCTCCCGCGTTGATGGGAAAGTATGGCTATTTGCGGGTTTTGATTTCAAATCGATAAATTGATTTTTCGCTGTAAGCGCTGTATTTATATAGCCATATGGCGTTTTTTAAATCCAACGTTGGGACAGTACTGATCCAATATACATGGTAACTGTTGGAGAAGGTAAGGAAGAAAGAGTTGTTTACATAGGAAAAACATCTGCTAAAACACCTCGATTTATTTCCGGACACTATGTGTCTACTAAACTTCATTCTCCTCAATATAATGGGTTGGCAAAATGGCTTTATCAGGGAACGGTTACGTTATTAGATAAAAAAGGATATTTGCCGCTTGAGTGGATTCACCCCTTATCTTCCGCGAATAATATGCTTCATAGTATTGAAGCTCAATTAATTTATGAATTTAAGCCAGAACTAAATAGGCGACAAAAAAACAATTACAATGCATCAGTCCCGATCACCCTTCATATACAGAACTTTTCTGGCACGTCAAATTACCTGAATGATTACTTTATGTATCCAATAAGGTAGTACTAAGGGGTCAGGTCTTGAATCTTGAATTTCTGGATGCCGTATCGAGCCCTGCCCCGTACTTGATACGGGGTGCGACATGACACCCGTGGACACGGTCACTTCCCTATGCAAAACTCGTCGAAGATGGTGTCTAGCGCTTCATAGTAGTTCACATTTTGGTAACTCAGGCAATCCTGCCTGAGGCGCGCCGCTTGCCCTGCCTGTCCTGAGGAACGAAGGGAAAGATGCGGAAACGTCATGCTTCGCATGACCAGCAGACAAGATTGTCTGCTCTACCAATCACTCTGCCACAATGCGTTTCCCTTAAACTCATGCGTGGACAACAACCTCTTTCTTTAGGCGGCGGCTGATGGCGTCCCTTGCGACTTCCAAATCGAACCGGCTTTGGAGATTGAGCCAGAATTCTGGCGATGTTCTGAAATACCGCCCAAGCCGTAACGCCGTGTCCGCAGTTATCGAACGTTTCCCAAGAACTATTTCGTTTATCCTCCTTGGGGGAACGCTGACATCCCTTGCCAGCCTGTTTTGGCTTAGTTCCATCGGTTTGAGGAATTCCTCCAAAAGTATTTCGCCGGGGTGTACGGGCTTTATCTTAACGGGCATGATTACACTTCAAATAGACTTCTTAACAGTCCGCTTTGCCGTATTATCGAAAGAAGGGTGCCGGGTCTTATTTCCTTGTGGTCCGGCACGGGAACTGTGACGGTTGATTTCCCAGTTTTCTTTTGCATAACTATGTGGCTCCCGCGTTTCCTTATTTCTTCAAATCCGTTGTCGGCAAGGATTCCGCAAACTTTGCGACCGGAAATGATTTTTAGCTTACTCACCCCCGACTTCTATACGCGATACGTATAGCTCTGGTTTGTACCTTTCTTCTATTTCGGAGGGATCCGCTGTTTCAAAAAACAACTCTATCGCCTCTATGAGATTTTTCCGCGCTTCTTCAACGGTGGTCCCCTGGCTTGCTACATCCACCTCGGGACACAAGGCAACGTACATATCTCCATCCTTGGTGATTACTGCGGTCAACTGCCGGGTCGTACCCATTTAGGCCTCCTAACTTGTTATGTCTTAATGAATATTATTTCATCTTTAGAGCGTTTTTTAAATTCTTTTATATTCTCACTTCCCGATGCAAAACTCGTCGAAGATCGTGTCGAGCACTTCGTCGGTATAGCTTTCTCCGGTGAATCGTTTTATCTCTTCGAGTGCGTCCCATACGCTGGCCGCCGCGACTTCGCGCCCGACCGCGAGTTCGTCCTTTGCGCGTTTGAGGTCATCGACAATCCGCGAAAAGATTTCTATGTGGCGCCTGCGCGTAACGACCGGCTCCTCGGTTACCGATTTACCGATATCGCCGGCAAGTTGCGAAATCTTTTTTATAAGTCCCTCAAGGCCCTGATGTGTTTTTGCTGAAATTGCAAGGGGCGATATCGCCGCGTCCACCCGATGCGGCCACTTAAGCTTTTGCGGCAGGTCGCTTTTATTGATAACCGCAAGATAACGGGAGGCTTTTTTAAGCGTTTTCAAAACTTCGCTATCCGCATCGTCCCACTGGCTGGAGCCGTCGAATATCCCTATAACGGCGTCCGCGCCCTCGGCGGCTTTCAAGGCGCGGGCGATTCCGATGGACTCAACATGATCGGGGTCGGGGTTGAGTCCCGCCGTGTCGATCAGTTCCACCGCAAGCCCCATTATCTCTGCCTGCGCGCGGATGAGGTCGCGCGTCGTGCCCGGATGCTCGGTAACGATTGCGTGGTCTTCTTCCAAAAGGGCGTTCAATAGCGACGACTTTCCGACGTTCGGTTTTCCGATGATGGCAAGCCCCATTCCGCGTTTCAGGAACTTTCCCCTTTCGTAGCTTTCTATCATCCTCTCCATTTGGCGGACGGCTTTATCGAGATGGTCGATGATGTTCTCGTCCGTTGCGGTTACGAGTTCTTCGTCGGGGAAGTCTATCGACGCTTCAAGATGCGCCGTTACGCTTACAAGTTTTTCCTTCACCGCGTTTATGCGCGAACTAAGTCCGCCCTCCATCATGTTGAACGCCGCCTTCGCCGCGCCTTCGGAACGCGCCTTGATGAGGTCTATCACCCCTTCGGCCTGCGCGAGGTCTATGCGCCCGTTGAGGAACGCGCGCTTGGTGAACTCACCCGGCTCGGCCATCCGCGCGCCGCTTTGCATGGCGGCTTTCAGCGCCCTGCGCAGAACGGCGGGCGATCCGTGGCACGAAATCTCTACGGTGTCCTGCCGCGTGTAGCTTCGCGGCGCCTTCATGTAAACGAGGCAGACGTCGTCGATAGGGCCGTGGGCGGTGTGGAGTTTTCCGAAATACAACCGATGGCTTTCGAACTCCCGCGCCTTTTTCCCGTGCGGTTTAAAGATGCCGTTTGCTATTTCAAGCGAATCGTCGCCAGATATGCGTATCATCCCTATGCCGCCTTCGCCTATGGGCGTTGCGATAGCGGTTATCGTGTCTTCAAGGTTCATCCCCGTATTGTGTTGTCAAGCCGGAATTAATGCAAGGTTTTGCCGCGCCCCTTAATGAGCATAGCCCGTTGCGGCGGCGCGTCCTGAGCGTGCCATACACACGCGAAAGCCTAAGTTGCTTCCACGGCACACACGGGCTATTTGGTTGAATAATTCATCACCAACTAGTATGATTAGCTTGATTTGAATTGATGGGGGAGCAATGAAC
>JAZFVB010000283.1:0-5292 GCA_036447515.1 Nitrospinota bacterium | reverse complement strand
AATGATTTTTAATAATTACTTGGCTATGCAGTTCATCAGGGAACTTAAGGGCGAATCACTTACACCTTCCATAGTGTTGCAACTGCACAAAACCATAACTGACCAAACGCTAAATAATCCTGAATTTGCAGGTAAATATCGCACGCCAGGAGACGATATTCAAATAGTCGATTCCAGGGACGCCACATTATTACACGAACCCCCTAACGCAGATGAACTGCCCGAAAGAATGGAGAGACTTTGCAAGTTTGCTAATGATTCAAGTCTGGAAAATTTCATCCATCCGGTTATAAGGGCGATAATACTCCACTTTATGCTGGCGTACGATCACCCTTTCCTGGACGGCAACGGGCGTACCGCAAGGGCGCTTTTCTACTGGTCGGTTGTTAGTCAGGGGTATTGGGTTATGGAGTTTTTTTCCATATCACGAATTTTAAAACAGGCTCCGATCCAATACGGGAGAGCTTTTCTCTTTACGGAAAGTGACGATAATGATTTAACATATTTTATAATCCATCAGTTGGGTGTGCTTAAAAAAGCCAACGAAGAACTTTGGCGCTACTTGGATAAGAAATCTGAAGAAATTCACGAAGCGGAAAAATTACTGGAAAGCGCCTCGCAATTAAGAAAGCGGCTAAACTATCGGCAGTTATCATTATTAAGGCATGCGCTAAAACATCCCGGTGGAGTATATCTTATACATGAGCATCAAAGGACGCATGGAATTTCATATGAAACGGCAAGGAAAGATTTGTTGAATATGGCCGATAAGTTAAATCTCCTAAATAAATTGAAGGAAGGTAAAGCATTTGTATTCGTAGCGCCGAATAATCTTAATGAAAGAATAGACAAAGCAAAAAGATAATAAAGCAATGCCGTTAATATCAATAATGGTTCAGATTTAGGGATTAGGTCGAGACACGATTCTTCGCTTCCTAAGCTGGCTTGGCCAGCTTGCGCTCCCTTATCGGTCGCGCCGGGGCACTTTAGAAGTGCCCAACATAATCGCAAAGGGATTAGGTGGAGACAGGATTCTTCGCTTCCTAAGCTCGCATCACGCTCGCTTGCGCTCCCTTATCGGTCGCGCCGAAAGCTCACTTTCGAATCCGCAAATTCCTTAGGCCATTAGGCTTCACCGCCTGAAAGGCGGCGCAACCTAATGGCGGAGGGGACAGGATTCGAACCTGCGGAACTTTCGTTCAGCGGTTTTCAAGACCGCCGCCTTCGACCACTCGGCCACCCCTCCGTGCACTATAATAATGCAAAAACCGCCTTTTGGTTAACCCGCCTACGCCAAGGCTTCGGCGTGGTTCCCACCGCGCCGCATCGATCCACCACATAAAGTCATGAGCTTGATGCGGGCGGGTTAGCTTAGGCGTCTTACCCTCGCCCCGCTAGTTATATGGGGTGACACCCGAACCGAAAAAAATGCGAAAAATGCCGAGCCCAAAAATAATGCGCATTTTTTTTGTTTATAAATACGGTTTTGTGATAGCATCTGTCGCTATCAACCTGACTCGATAATGTGTTTATGGATATTTTGAAAAGGCCTTGTTATTTGAATTTAACGGGTATATTTTGCTTATAAACCGATGCTGAAAAAACCGATTAAAGATTACCTGACTTTCGACGACGTTCTGCTTTTGCCGGCAAAATCGCGCGTATTTCCTAAAGACGTTTCGATTAAAAGCAGATTTACAAAAAACCTGAAGCTCAACATCCCCCTAGTCTCCGCGCCAATGGATACGGTTACCGATTCCCACCTCGCCATTGCCATTGCGCAGGAAGGCGGCATCGGCGTAATCCATAAAAACTTTTCCATCAAGAGGCAGGCCGAGGAGGTGGAAAAAGTAAAGCGCTACTCTTCCGGCATGATCGTCGATCCCATCACCATGTCGCCCAACCAGACGATAAAAGAGGCGATAGAGGTAAAGAACAAATACAACATCTCCGGCATCCCCGTTACCTACAGGAACAGGTTGGTGGGGATAGTCACGAACCGCGACCTGCGATTCGAAACGCGCATGTCTCTTTCGTTAAAAGAAGTGATGACAAAAAAACTCGTCACAACGCCGGTTGGAACTTCGCTGGACAAGGCAAAGGAACTCCTTCACAGGCACCGGATAGAGAAGCTGCTTGTTGTCGATAAAAAGGGAAACCTAAAGGGCCTTATAACGACAAAGGACATTGAAAAAAGCATCCAGTACCCCAATGCCGTAAAGGATTCGAGAGGCAGGCTCTATGTGGGGGCCGCGGTGGGGGTTAGTGCGGACCGCGACGCCCGGGCCGCGGCGCTTATAAAGGCCGGCGTAGAGGTTTTGATTATAGACACGGCCCACGGCCATTCCGAAAGCGTTCTTAAATCCCTTGAAGTATTAAGAAAAAAGTACAAAAAGGCCTGCATCGTTGCAGGAAACGTAGCCACAAGGGAAGCCACCAGGGACCTCATCAACAGGGGCGTCGATGCGGTCAAGGTAGGCATCGGCCCGGGATCGATCTGCACCACAAGGATCGTTTCCGGCGTCGGCGTACCCCAGATATCGGCGGTGGCCGAGTGTTACGACGTGGCGAAAAAACACAACATCCCCATCATCTCGGATGGCGGGATCAAGTACTCCGGCGACGTGGTAAAGGCCATCTCTGCGGGCGCGGAGTCGATAATGATCGGCTCGATCTTTGCCGGCACCGAGGAAAGCCCGGGCGAGAAGGTTCTCTATCAGGGAAGGACGTACAAGGAATACCGTGGCATGGGTTCGATAGGCGCGATGCAGGAAGGAAGCGCGGACAGGTATTTCCAGGACGGCGAATTTTCCGAAACCAAGCTTGTGCCCGAGGGCGTTGAAGGGCGCGTTCCCTACAAGGGATCGCTGTCTTTCATCATCCACCAGCTTGTGGGCGGTCTCCGCTCCGGATTGGGCTACTGCGGATGCGAAACGATTAAGGAGCAGATCGCAAAATCCCGCTTTATCCGTATCACGAACGCCGGCCTCAGAGAGAGCCACGTGCACGACGTGATTATTACGAAGGAAGCTCCCAACTACAGGATAGATTAGTGCCATGACCGTATCAGTTCACGACGAAAAGATACTTGTTCTGGATTTCGGCTCCCAGTACAGCCAGCTCATCGCCCGCAGGGTGCGCGAACTTGGCGTTTACTGCGAACTCGTTTCATGCGCCACCGACGTGCAGCACATCAAGAACTTCATGCCCAGCGGGATAATCCTTTCGGGCTCTCCTTACAGCGTTCACCAGAAAAGCGCGCCGAAAATCCCGCACGGCGTAACCGAAATGGGCGTGCCGATCCTTGGAATCTGCTACGGAATGCAGATTATTACGAAAGAGCTTGGCGGAAAGGTGGAGCGCACCAAAAAGCGCGAGTACGGCCATGCGAAGCTTGTCATAGATGTGCGCGACGGCATTTTCGCCGGCCTTAAACCGGCGCAGGACGTTTGGATGTCGCACGGCGACAGGATCGAATCAATGCCCAAGGGATTCCAATCCATGGCCCATACCGGCAATTCGCCGACGGCGGCGATGAAAGACGGGCTCCTTCCGATATACGGCCTTCAGTTCCATCCCGAAGTGGTGCATACGAAAAACGGAAAAAAGATACTTGGCAACTTCGTCAGGCGCATATGCGGTTGCAAGGGAAAATGGAACATGAGGTCCTTCCTTGCTCATTCCGTCGAGGAGATAAAACAGAGGGTGGGCGGAGAACGGGTGCTTCTGGGCATTTCCGGCGGCGTCGATTCCACCGTTTGTGCCGCCCTTGTGCACAAGGCGATTGGAAACCGTCTTACCTGCCTTTTCATAGACAACGGCCTTTTGCGGAAGGACGAGGCCAAAAAGGTTTTAAAGACGTTCAGGGATCACCTGCACGTAAAGGTCAGGTTCAAAGACGCTTCCAAGGAGTTCCACAAGGCGCTAAAGGGAGTGGTTGATCCCGAAAAGAAGCGAAAGATAATCGGCCGAAGGTTCATAAAAATCTTCCGCCAGGAAGCTGAAAAAATAGGCGGTGTAAAGTTCCTTGCGCAGGGAACGCTTTACCCGGACGTTATAGAATCCACGTCTTTCAAGGGGCCTTCGGCAGTGATAAAGAGCCACCACAACGTGGGCGGGCTGCCAAAGGTCATGAAGCTCAAGCTCCTTGAACCGTTGCGCGAGCTTTTCAAGGACGAGGTAAGGGCGCTGGGCATGGAGATGGGCCTGAGCGAAAAACTCGTTTACCGCCAGCCCTTCCCTGGGCCGGGACTTGCCGTCAGGGTGATAGGCTCCGTAACGGAGGGCAGGCTTAAAATACTGCGCGAATCGGACGACATCATGATGAACGAAATAAAGGCCGCGGGCCTCTACCACGACATTTGGCAGTCGTTCGCCGTCCTTTTGCCGGTAAAGACCGTAGGCGTTATGGGCGACGAGAGGACATACGAAAACGTTATCGCCATCAGGGCCGTAACAAGCCGCGACGGGATGACCGCCGACTGGGCGCGGATTCCCGATAGCGTGCTCGCGAAAATATCCAACAATATAATTAACGAGGTTAAAGGTGTAAACAGGGTGGTGTACGACATATCGTCCAAGCCGCCCGGAACAATAGAATGGGAATGAACAGGAGGAAAAAATGGTAAAGCCGGAATGGGGAATGCGCCATGTTTGCCATAATTGCGGCGGCTCTTTTTATGATATGAACAAGCCCCAAGCCTTATGCCCAAAATGCGGAGCGAAACAGGCTAAGGAAAAGGCCAAAAGGAAAACGGCATCCGTTGCCGCACGCTCCAAGCCGCGCAAGGTTACACCGCTGGAACCGGAAGTCGAAGACAAAGTTAAGGAAGAAGACGATGAAATGCGCGATATTAACCTTGACAAGATAAGCGATGAAGACGTCGAATCGGAAGAAGGCCGCTGAAAATGCGCGGAACGGACTTTGTCCACCTGCATCTCCATTCTGAATATTCGTTGCTGGACGGAGCCATCAGGTTTTCCGAACTCCTCAAAAAGGCCGAGGTGTTCGGTATGCCGGCGGTGGCGGTCACGGACCACGGAAACTTATTTGGCGCCCTTGATTTCCACCGGAAAGGTTTCGATACCCCGGTAAAGCCGATACTGGGATGCGAAGTTTACGTTGCGCCCAAAAGCCGATTCGACAGGACGTCCGGCGGAACGGACACGGACGACGTCTCCCACCACCTCGTACTCCTGGTAAAAAACCTGAAAGGCTACAGAAACCTTTGCAAGATGGTTTCCGCGTCTTACACGGAAGGGTTTTACTACAAGCCGAGGATAGACAAAGAA
>JAZFVB010000282.1:0-6681 GCA_036447515.1 Nitrospinota bacterium | reverse complement strand
TCCACAACTTCCGCTACCGGTTCCTCCGGTTTCTCGTCGCCCCCCGATACTAGCATCGCGGTAATTCCCGCCATTATGATTACCGTCAAGACAAGACCCGCAATGATGATAATTTTCAGGCGGGGGGTGAGTTTTTTCTTTTCCGGTTTTTCTTCTTCCTCTTCCGGTTCAGGCGCCGCCGCCGGTGGAGCTTCTTCCTTTACTTCAGGTTGAGGGACTTTTTGCGCTATGCCGGAGTCTATATCGAGTTCGGTTTTCCTTTTTTTGGCCATATATCTTTAGAATATCCGGGTTCATTTCGACCCGTAATAGCTTCCGTAATCGTTTCCGTCTCCGCCGCCGCCGCCACTGCCGCCGCCATAGTCGTAGCCTCCGCCGGTGTCTCCGCCGCCGCCTCCATAGGGACCCGCATCCGCGCCGCCGAGCTTTTTCATCATTTCCTTTACTTCCTCGAAGTCCGGGTCCAGCTTAAGGGCCTTTTCAAAGTGTTCGCGCGCCGCGCCTTCCTGTCCGGCCTCCATGAGCGCCCTGCCGAGGTTGAAGTGCAGAACCTCGTCTTCGGCATCAATCATGAGGGCCTTTTTGTATTCATTGGCCGCTTCTTCGTATTTGTGTTTGCGCCTTAACGCGATACCCAGCCTGTTGTAAACATGCACATCTTCCGTGAGGTTGAGCGAGCCGCGGAAAGAGTCAGCCGCCTTTTCATCCATACCCTCGGCAAGGTAGGCCTCGCCCACATCGTACCTGAGTTTTGCGTTTTTAGGGTCAATCTCAGTGGCTGTGCGGAACGCTTTTTCCGCTTCTTCCTTGTTGCCGTTCTTGAGGTGCATCTTCCCCACGGCTATCTGCCTATCAGTATTGTTCGGGCTTATTGCAACGGCATTGCTTAAAGCGCTGATGGCTTTTTCTTCATTACCCTGTTTCGTGTAAAAATCGCTCATTTTCTGGTGCGCTTTTATGTAACTGGGGTTTGCGGCGGTTGATTGCTGAATATATTCCTCCGCTTTTTCTTCGTTTCCCATAAGATCATGTATCTCTCCGATGGAAAGAAGAGTGCGGGCGCTGTCTGGTTCGATCTCGATAGCCTTTTGGAATTCCCCCAGCGCCTTTTCGTACATCTTGCCGTCCTTGTAAACGATCCCAAGTTTCAGATGAACGTCCACCTCGCTCGGGTTCGTCTTTTTGTGAAGAATCGCCTTTATTTTTTCTTCAAGCGTTTTGGCCACGAACGGCTTTACAACGTATCCGTCCACTTCCTCCTCGGCGGCAAGGGCAACCTGCGAATCGCTTCCGTCGGCGGTTACCATAAGGAACGGTATGTCGCGCAGGGTGGGCTCTTCCCTTACCGTCCTTAACAGCTCCAGTCCGGGCATTCGCGGCATGAGAATGTCGCAAATGACGAAATCTATCGGCATTGTCTTAAGCCTGTGGAGCGCGGTGTCGCCGTCGTCAACCTCGATAGCGTTTCTCCATCCGAGCGAACGCAGCATGTTGTGGATAGTCTTGCGCATATTGGGAATGTCTTCGACTATAAGGAATGTCATTTCCTTTTGAGTCTGCTTTTTATTTTCTTTAGCCGGATTAGCCTGCGGCTTCTTTTGGAATGGAAACGGTAAACTCACTTCCTTCCTCCGTGCTGATTAAAGTTATTTCTCCGTTATGGGCCTCTGCAGCCATCTTGCAGAAAGGCAGCCCCAGTCCCGTGGCCCCTTTCTTCCTGTGCGAGCGCAATTCAATCTGAAAATACTTGTCGAAAATTCTTTCCTTATATTCCGATGGTACACCAGGGCCTTCATCCTTCACTGTAATCTTAACAGATTCGCCGGCGTCTTCAGCGAAAACCTGCAGATTTTTTCCGGGCGGGGTGTACTTAAGCCCGTTTGAAATAAGGTTGGCCATTATGCGTTTCATTATACGCTCGTCAGCGGTCACGGATAGGTCGCCTTTTTTCTCGAAATGCACGTTCACTTTATTACCATCGGCTATCTGTTTGAATTTCTTTAGTTCTCTTTGAGCCAGTTCGCCAAGATCGAACGATGAATACTCCAGGGTTAAAATCCCGGTCTCCATTTTGCCCAGGTCGAGGATGTCCATGACCATGCTGTAAAGTTCCTGGCTCCCTTCCATCGCAGTATTGGCGAATTCCTTTTCCATTTCCGAAAGGTTTTTGGCGTTTACCACGAGATCGAGATTGGAGATTATCCCCATGAGCGGGGTTTTGAGGTCGTGTACCATCATGTGAACGAGGTCGTTTTGCTTTGCAAGTTTCTCCTCGGCGGAAAGGCCGTTTTGCGCCGCTTTATTTTTGTTCATGCATCAAACTCGCCAGGTACGCAACCATGCGCGGATATGCCGCCGCCGCAACCGCTTGCACTTCCTTATTTTCATCGGCTATCGCTTCCATTATCGGTGGGACGACCGATGCATATTTCAGGTTGCCCAGCGATGTAATCGCGGCTTTTCTTACCTGCCATGCCTCGTCCTTGCACGCCCCGGCAAGGGCGGGCACCACGCTTTCCGAGCGCATGTTGCCGAGTGCGGTGGCTATTGTTCTCTTTACATCGGGGTTGTTGTCGTTTTTAAGCGATTCGGTCAAGGCCGCAATCGAATCGTGCGACTTTATACGGTTAAGCGCTATTACCGCCTCTATCCGAACGGGAAAGCGGGTATCTTTTAAAAGTTCCAGCAGGCCGGGAACGGCTTCATCTGTCTTTATTTTACCAAGTGCGGTGGCGGCGCTTTTGCGTATCTCCCAGTTGTCGTTGGAGAGGAGTACCAAAAGCTTTTCGGCCGATATTTCGGCCTCCATGTTGCCAAGCCCCGTTATGGAGGCCAGCCGGATGTTCTGGTTTTCGTGGTCAAGGGCGTGCCCCAGCGGGAAAACCGCGATGTCCGGCTTCAATTTGCAAATGACGAGCGCCGCCGCCCTTTTAACTTTCCAATTGACTTCTTTCCCTTTTTTAGCGCCTGCTCCCGCGCCAAAGGGCGCCGCGCCGGACTGCTGTTTAGCTTCTTCCCCTTCGCCCTTCATCGATACGGCCTGCAGGATCGCTTTTCGGGGGTCGCCGTCTTTGGGTACGAGGAGCGCGACGATGTGATCGACCGCATCCTCGGCTTTGAGCTTGCCGAGCGAATAGACGGCTTCTTCCTGAACTGCGGGCTGCTTGTCTCCAAGGAGTTTTACCAGCGCGTTCTTACCCTGAGAGATGCCGAGTTCGCCGATAGCCAGCGCGGCGGCGCGCCTTACGTTGGGATTTTCGTCCGCGCACGCGCTTATCAAGGTTTCTGCATTATCCATCGGTCTGCCGTTCTCCCCGTAGTTACAGTTTACTAGTTAGGCAAAAAAGCACATGTTCCCGCAATATTATCATATTTTCAAAGATTGATGCTTTTAGAAAGATAGTTAAAAAAATATCGGTTTACCTCTTCGATTTGGGGTCGAGCATGTCGCGCAGGCCGTCGCCGGTGAGGTTCACGGCAAGGACCAGAAGCATCAGGGAAAGGCCGGGGAACGCCGTAAGGTGCGGCGCGATTAATAAAAAGGCCCTGCCTTCGTTGAGCATCGCGCCCCAGCTTGGGGTCGGCGGCTGTACGCCGAGGCCAAGGAAGCTAAGCCCCGCTTCTGCGACAATGACGGCGGCCATTCCGAACGCCGCCTCGACGATCAAAGGCGCTGAGGCGTTGGGCAGGTAATGGAAAAATATTTGCCGCATCTTTCCCGCACCCGCCGCGGTGGACGCCAGTACGAACTCCCTTTCTCTTAGCGAAAGTATCTGCGCCCTCGTTATGCGCGCAAAAGAAACCCACCCGGTAAGGCAAAGGGCCAGCACGACGTTTGCGAATCCGGGCCCGAGGACGGCCATTATCGATATGGCAAGGAGTATCCCCGGAAAGGCGAGGACGACGTCGATGACCCGCATTATGAGTTCGTCCGTCCTGCCGCCGGATGCCCCCGCAACGGCGCCGACGAAGATACCGATTACGGAACTGAAAGCTATCGTAATGAATCCCACGCTGAACGATATGCGCGAGCCGTGTATGATCCTGCTGAAAATATCCCGCCCTAAAAGATCGCGTCCCATCCAGTGTTGCGCGTCGGGTTCCGCAAGCCCGAAAAGGAGGTTCTGGTTCAGGGGATCGTGCGGCGCCAGCAAAGGCGCAAAAAGCGCCATTAGGCCGAACAACGCCAAAATGGAAATGCCGATTACAAGCGAGAGGTTCTTCATCGTCTACCCATCACTTGCCTAGCCTTATTCTGGGATCGATAGCCGCGTAAACGATATCCATAAAGAAGTTCACCATCACGTAGCCCAGCGCGATGCTCAGCACGCATCCCTGCACGAGGGGGTAATCGCGCGCCTCGATGGCCTCGATGGTAAGCCTGCCGATGCCGGGCCACGAAAAGATCGTTTCCGTTATCACCGCTCCCGAAAGGAGCGCGCCAAGCTGGAGGCCGATTACGGTGACTACCGGCAAAAGGGCGTTTTTAAGGGCGTGCTTCAGGTAAACCTTCCATTCCGCCACGCCCTTTGCGCGCGCGGTCTTTATGAAGTCCTCACCCGCCACCTCCAGAATGGAAGAGCGCGTAAGCCGCAACAGGATGGCGCTCATCCCCGCGCCGAGCGTTATCGCGGGAAGGATGATGCTCGAAATCCCGCCGCGGCCCGATACCGGAAACCACGCCAGTTCGATTGAAAAAAGGATTATGAGTAAAGGTCCCAGCCAGAAGTTGGGCATGGCGATGCCGAAAAGCGACAGGGCAAGCGAGCCTCGGTCGATAACCGAATCGCGTTTCGCCGCCGCAAGGACGCCCAGCGGAATGGAAAAGAGTACCGCAAACGCAAGGGCGAAAAACGCAAGCTCCAGCGTGGCCGGCCAGCGCGAAACGATTTCGTTTAATACCGGCTCGCGCGTGTGGATCGACCTGCCGATGTCGCCCTTCAATAAACCCGCAAGGTAGTTTAGATATTGAACGCCAACCGGCTTATCCAATCCCAGTTCGTGCCGCAGCGATTCCCTGTCGCTTTCCATCGCGGTTTCGCCCAGCATGATTTCGACGGGATCGCCGGGGATGAGGTGAATCATCAAAAAAACCGCCGTTACAACGCCGAGGACGGTCGGAAGGAGGAGCGCGATTTTGGCTAAGAGGTATTTGCGCATCTATTTGCCTTCCACGGTTACTTCATCTAACGCTTCTTCGCCTAACGTAACTTCGGCGAATGAATCGAGACTTTCATCGGGGTATATCTCAAAGCCTTTGACCTTCCGGTTCATTGCAAAAACGTTCACGGATGTCCAAAGGTGGATATACGGCATTTCTTCGGCGATTATCTCCTGCACACGGCGGTAGATTTCCCATCTTTTGCCGAAGTCGGTTTCCACGCGCCCGGCGTCCAACAGTTTGTCCAGTTCCGGATTTTCGTATCTCCCCCTGTTCGCGCCGTCGGGCGGCAGGCTTTGCGAGTGGAAGATGTAGCGGTAGATGTCGGGATCGGCTATGCCGACCCACGTTAGCGAATAGATCTGAAAATTGCCTTTTTTGATATCGGAAAAAAATGTTCCCCACTCGAAGCTTTTTATCGAAACGTCTATGCCGACTTCGGCAAGCTGTTGGGCGAAGACCTCGGCGATCTTTTTGCGGGTGGGGTTTTTTGACGTCTTGTAAGTAAGGGAAAACCGTTTGCCGTCTTTCAATGGATACCCCGCTTCATTGAGTAGTTTTTTCGACTTACCAATATCGTACTCAAGCGGCTCAAGGGGGGCGTGGAACCGGTTTGCCTTTGCAAGTAAGGTTTCGGTTTTAATGCCGAGGTCTTTCAACATGTACTTTATTATGCTATCGCGGTCTATTGCATGGGCGATAGCGCGCCGCACGTTCCGGTTTTTCAGTATCGGGTCTTTCATGTTGAACCCGATGTACGATACGTTCGTTCCCTCGGCCGTGATTATCTCTATGTTTCCCTGCTCTTTAAGCCACGGCAAAACGTGCGGCGTTATCGGATTGCCGACGAGGTGTATGTTCCCCTTTTTGAGTTCCAGCAACCGCACCGTTTCGTCGGGAACGATGCGGAAGATCACGCCGTCGAGTTTCGGGGCGCCCATGAAATATCCGGCGTTGCGCACAAGCTCCAGCCTTTCGCCGCGCAGGTATTTTGAAAACTTGAACGGCCCCGCGCCGACGGGATTTTTTGTAAGGTCGGAAGCTGCGTCGGAAGCGCTGGCGGGAACTATCCCGGTTGTAAGGTTGCCGATAAAAGGCGCGAAAGGTTTTTTTAATTTAATGACGACGGTCAGCGGATCGGGCGTTTCTATCAGCTCGATTTCCCTGAACGAGCCTTTTTTCGGCGAGGCCGTTTTTTCGTCGAGTATCGACTCGAACGTAAAGCGCACGTCTTCGGAAGTGAGCGGCCTGCCGTCGTGAAAGCGCAGATTTTCTTTGAGCGTTATGACGTACGTGGCGGGGTGGGGCCGGGTTATCGTTTGCGCCAGGTGCGGGGTCAGTTCCATATTCACGTCGCGCCGCATGAGCCCGGCGTATATGAGGCCGGTAACTTTGGCGGAAATCGCGTCGGTGGCGTATCGCGGATCGAGTATGCGCGGGCCGGTTTCTATCCCCATCACCAGCGTGTTTGGCGGTATCTTTTGCGCGGGCGCGCACGATGCGAGGACGATTGCGATGAA
>JAZFVB010000281.1:0-4469 GCA_036447515.1 Nitrospinota bacterium | reverse complement strand
TTCTTCCTCTTCCTCTACTTCTTCCTTTTCCGTTTCTCCATGTTCTTTCACATCTATGGAAAATCCTTTTGGGGTAAGCTGTGTTCCGTAGAGCTTTGTTAAGGATTCAAAGTTTTCCTTGAAACCCTCCGGCCCGTGAATGAGTAGGTCGTCGCGGCCCTTTTCGGGCAGGCAGTGAACCATCGTAAAAAGTACCGCCGCAAGATCGTTTACGTGGTCTACATGAAAATGGGTGATGAAAATTTCGCTGATTGAGGCCAGATCGATTCCCATTTTGCAAAGTTGGCGGTGTGTGCCCGGGCCCGCGTCTATCAGGAAGGTTTTTCCCATCAGCTTCAAGATATATCCCGCGCATCCCCTTTCAGGCGAGGGGTCGCACGTGCCCGATCCAAGGACGAGAAGTTCCATTTGTGGATAATAGCATCAAAATTCGAGTACACGGCTACTTAACTTAATCAAATAAATCGAATGATTGAAGTATAGCGAAAACACCATAACCAAGGCACATCAAAACCTTATCGGATTGGCAAGCCGTATAGGCGCTTAAAAAACGGAAAAATATGCTGCCAATAACAACTTACATAACAGAATATTACGCCATCTATAATAGAATAAGGATTAGTTTATCCAGGGATTTTAAATTCCCTATTCATGAAGTTCTTGGCATTAAATTTGCTCTTTAGAAGTGGGAGGCTATTTTAGTTTGGGGGTAACCATATTTAGTTACTGAAAATTTAACATTCCTTTGGGAGACTTTTATGCCAAGTTTTGTAATTACCGAAAAGTGCGACGGATGTAAAGGGCAGGACAAAACGGCCTGCATGTACATCTGTCCTCACGACCTGATGGTACTGGATAAGGAGAAGATGAAGGCCTACAACCAGGAACCCGAGCAGTGCTGGGAATGCTACAACTGCGTGAAAATCTGCCCCCAAGAGGCCATGGATGTAAGGGGATACGCCGATTTCGTGCCTCTTGGCGCGTCCGTAATTCCCCTGAGGGGCAGCGATTCGATAATGTGGACGGTTAAATTCCGCAACGGCACCATTAAGCGCTTCAAATTCCCGATCAGGACCGTTCCCGAAGGCTCCGTAGATCCATATAAAAACCTGCCGGATGCCAAAATCGAAAACATTAAAAAACCTGGATTATTCACGCACCATGGCGCAGGCCATGAAATGCCGAAGCCTTAAGGAAGGGAGACTGAAAAAATGACGGAATTTAAACATATCGAAAAACCGGAAATAATAGAACATGAAACCGATATCCTCCTGATTGGCGGCGGAATGTCCGCCTGCGGAGCCGCTTTTGAGGCGGCCAGATGGGCCAAGGGTACCGGTCTCAGGATTACGATGGTAGACAAGGCCGCAACCGACCGAAGCGGCGCGGTTGCAATGGGTCTTTCGGCAATCAATACCTACCTCGGCGTACACCCGCCGGAAGATTACGTAAAGATGGTCCGCAACGACCTTATGGGCATCATCCGTGAAGACCTCGTTTACGACCTCGGAAGGAATGTGGACGACTCGGTGCATCTCTTCGAAGATTGGGGACTGCCTATATGGAAGACCGATGACGAAGGAAAGGGACACGACGGTTCATGGAAGGGCGGCAAAACCCTTCGGGAAGGCCAAAAGCCGGTTCGCTCCGGTAAATGGCAGGCCATGATCAACGGCGAATCGTACAAAGTTATCGTCGCCGAAGCCGCCAAAAAGGCGTTGGAAGAAAATAGAGAGGAAACGGGCGTCGAAGAGAACCTCTTCGAGCGTGTCTTCGTTGTCGAAATGCTCCTCGACAAGAACAAGGAAAACAGAGTGGCCGGATGCGTCGGCTTCAGCGTACGCGAAAATAAGCTTTATGTATTCAAAGCCAACACCATTTTGCTCGTCACGGGCGGATGCGTAAACATTTTCCGAACACGCTCCATCGGCGAAGGCCAGGGCAGGGCGTGGTTCCCCGTATGGAACGCGGGTTCAACTTACGCGATGGGAGCGCAGGCCGGCGCGGAGCTTACAATGATGGAAAACCGTTTCGTTCCCGCGCGTTTCAAGGACGGCTACGGTCCCGTCGGCGCGTGGTTCCTCCTTTTCAAGGCCAAGGCCACCAACTACAAGGGTGAAGACTACTGCGCTCTTCACGCGGACGCCGCGCGCAAGGATTACGGCGACAAGTATGTCGACACAATGGGCACATGCATGCGCAACCACATGATGATGCTAGAAATGAAGGCGGGCAACGGCCCGATCATGATGCAGACGGCGGAGGCGATGCAGAATCTCGCCAAGACGATGACCCCGAAGGAAATAAAACATCTCGAATCGGAAGCATGGGAAGACTTCCTCGATATGACCATCGCACAGGCCGGTGTTTGGGCGGCAAACGACATCGAGCCGGACAAGACGCCTTCCGAACTCATGCCTTCCGAGCCGTATCTCCTCGGTTCCCACGCGGGATGCGCGGGGCTTTGGACGAGCGGTCCCGAAGATTTCGGCCCGGACGAATACCACTGGGGCTACAACAGGATGACCACCGTAGACGGTCTTTTCACGGCCGGCGACGGATGCGGCGCATCCGGCCACAAGTTCTCTTCCGGCTCTCACGCCGAAGGGCGCATTGCAGGCAAGAGCATGGTTCAGTGGTGCCTCGACAACAAGGATTACAAACCCACACTGCCGAGGGACAACGATACCCTGGCATGGGAGGTTTTTAAGCCGATGGAAACGTATGCCGAGCATAGCGGATATTCCACCGAGCCGAATGTTAATCCGAATTACATCAAGCCGAATATGTACCAGCTTAGGCTCCAGAAAATAATGGACGAGTACGTAGGCGGCGTATCGACCTGGTACATGACTTCAAAGAGTATGCTTGATGAAGGACTGAAACAGCTTAAGGTGTTGCAGAAAGACAGCGAAAAACTGGGCGCGGCGGACCTTCACGAACTTCTCAGGGCATGGGAAAACTACCATAGGACCCTAGCGGCGGAATCTCATGCAAGGCATATCCATTTCCGCGAAGAAACCCGTTACCCGGGCTACTACTACCGTGGAGATTTCAAAAAACTTGACGATGAGAACTGGAAGTGCTTCGTGAACTCCAGGATGGACCCGAAAACCGGCGAGTGGAAAGTATTCAAGAAGGATTATCATCAGATCATCCCGGACTAAATTGAAAAAGGCGGGGCGCTTGCCCCGCCTTTTTTTATTGGAAACCGGCTACTTTAAATATGTGGAAACTGTATAGATGACTTCACCCCACGCATTGCCCGTTGTGATTGTCGGCGGCGGCATCAGCGGCATAACAACGGCCATCGAAGCGGCGGAAACCGGCGCAAACGTCGTCCTTATCGAAAAGGAGCCTTACATAGGCGGACGTGTTTCGCGCATGAACCGGTACTTTCCAAAACTCTGCTCGCCACTTTGCGGAATGGAGATCAACTACCGCCGCCTAAAGTCCAATCCGAGGATAAAGGTCATTACGCTTGCGCAGTTGGAATCGGTGTCGGGCGAAAAGGGAAATTTTGAGCTTAAGCTGAAAAAGGCCCCAAGGTTCGTAAACGACAACTGCACCTCTTGCGACAAGTGCACAGCCGTATGCCCCGTCGAAAGGGACGACGATTTCAATTATTCGATGAATAAGACCAAGGCGATCTACCTGCCTCATAACATGGCATACCCCCAGCAGTACGTTATCGACCCGGAAACTTGTAAGGGAAGCGAATGCGCGGAGTGCGTGAAGGCGTGCAAGTACGGAGCGATTGACCTCGGCGAGAAAGAGGAAACGCTCACCATAAAAGCCGTCTCGCTGGTTTACGCCACCGGATGGGAGCCTTACGACGCGCGCAAAATCGATAACCTCGGTTTCGGTAGGGTTAAAAACGTTATCAACAACGTGATGATGGAACGGCTGGCTTCACCGAGCGGGCCGACGGGCGGCAAGATCGTGCGTCCCTCGGACGGCAAGGAGGTAAAGAAGATCGCGTTTGTGCAATGCGCGGGATCGCGCGACGAAGACCACCTGCCGTACTGTTCGTCGGTCTGCTGTCTTGCGTCGCTGAAACAGGCCACATACGTCAGGGAGGCGTACCCCGATTCCAAGGTGACCATCTTCTACATAGACATACGCACTCCGGGCAAGTACGAAGCCTTTTATAAAAAAGTTTCCGACGATGAAAATGTTGCCATGGTAAAGGGCAAGGTCGCAAAGGTCGAGGAAGATTCCGGTACCGGCGACGTACTCGTAACGGCCGAGGATATTCTCGGCGGAACGAAAGCGGAGGCGCGTGTCGATATGGTCGTGCTTGCCACGGGCATGTCGCCCAGCGCGCACGCGGAAAAGCTGAACGGCGACGCTGGCAAAAGGCCGCTGGACGAAGACGGGTTCATCGATACCGAAAAGATGCCCGAAGGGGTTTTCGCCGCCGGAGTGGCCAAAAGGCCGCTCGATGTTAATTTGTCGCTTCAGGACGC
>JAZFVB010000280.1:0-5212 GCA_036447515.1 Nitrospinota bacterium | reverse complement strand
GCTTTTAAGTGTAAAATACACGGATTATGCGTATCCAGACAACCGCCTATTTTTCACCAATCGGGGCTTCGCAAAAAAAGCCGGCGGCGCTGAAGTTGAAATGGGCGTAAGGCGCGCGGGCCGCGAGGCGGCCGTAAAGATACTCTACGCGGTGGAGTTCGGCGAAAAAACCCGGCAGGACGCCATCGAAGAATACTGGCAGGGGCATAAGGGATCGCCAAAAGTTAAAGAGTTCACATCCAAACTTGTAAACGGCGTTCGCGAAAACCGCGAACCGATAGACGAAATGATAAACGGCGCAAGCGATAACTGGCCGGTGAGCCGCATGGGCGAGGTGGACCGCAACATCATGAGGGTTGCGGCGTTCGAGATTATGGAATGTCCCGAGGTGCCCCCGTCCGCGGTCATAAACGAGGCCGTGGAGATGGCCAGGATATACGTGGACAAAGAATCTGCTTTATTTATTAACGGAGTTTTGGGTAAAATTTTAGGCGAAACCGAAATGCTCAAAAAACAACGCTCAGGTGATAAATGAAGATAGCGATATATTCCGACATTCATTCCAACATGGAGGCCTTCAATGCCGTCCTTAAGGACATTCAAAGGCAAAACGTCGACCAGAAGATATTCCTCGGGGACATAGTCGGCTACGGCCCCAATCCCAACGAGTGCATCGAAATAATGAGGGAAAACGCCGATTTCATTCTGGCCGGAAACCACGACTGGGCGGCGGTGGACCTTACGGACACGTCGTACTTCAACATCTACGCCCGCGCTTCGCTGGACTGGACGATAACCGCCCTCTCCGATGAAAACAAGGATTTCCTGAAGGAACAAAAACCCGAGATAGTGCTGGACGGAATTCATATTGCCCATTCCACGCCGCGCAACCCCGAAGAGTGGAATTACATAATGACTCTGCAGGACGCATCCGACAATTACGATTACATTAAAAAAGACGTCTGCTTCATCGGGCATTCGCACCAGCCGGTGATTGTGGAGATGGTGGACCCGTCGAACATCCTGCCCATACGCGACATTTACAAAACGCTGGAACCGGACAGAAGGTACATTATAAACGTCGGCAGCGTAGGGCAGCCGCGCGACTCCAATCCCGATGCCTGTTACCTTACTTTCGACACCAAGACCAAAGTTATCGAATACCGCCGCGTTACGTACGACATCAAGAGGGTGCAAAGAAAAATGAAAAAGCAAAAACTCCCGCAGTACCTCATAGACAGGCTTGCAAATGGCCGCTAAAGGGGGCGCCTTTTCCCTTAAAAGTTTCGAGAAGTCGCTCGATTCCGGCGGACTGAAAAACGTTTACCTGTTTTACGGGCCGGAGGAGGAAAGGATTTCCCGCGCGGTAAAATCTATAAAAGAGCGCGTCATAAGGGACGCCGATCCGGCCTTCGCATGGCGCATTTACGACATGGCCGAGACCCCTCTCGGAGACTTGTTGACCGATCTGAAAACCGTCTCCTTCTTCGGGGGGCGGCGCGGCGTTATGGCTAAAAATATCGCAACCGAAAGAGGGCGCGCGGGCGCCAAATGGCTGGACGAGGCGGATCGGAATTATCTGCTGGAATATATGGCAAACCCCTCGCCGGACGTTACCCTTATAATCGTTACCGAAAAAGTCGACGGGCGTTTGAAATTCTGGAAAGATGCAAAAAAACACGCCCACTCCATCTTTTTCGAAGCCAAGGATTATGAGCAGAAAACCATCGTTGCCGAAAAGCTGGGCGAGTCCGGCCTGCGCTTTTCACCCGACGCCCGGTTATGGATGACCGAACGGTTTTACAACCGCCTTTCGCAAATGGATTCGGAACTTGAAAAGCTATCCGTTTACCTGGGCGGCTCAACCACGGCGGAAGTATCCGATCTGGAGGACTGCATGGGAATGCCGCCGCTGGATTCGATTTTTAAGTTAGCTGACGAAATCGCGGGCGGAAACGCAGACGGTTCCCTGCAAGCGCTGAAGTCCCTTAGGATGCAGGGAAAGACCTTCTATACGGTTCTGCCGATGATCGCGCGGCATTTCCGTATCCTGCTGTCGATCAGGTCGTGCAAGGCGCAAAAGCTTTCGGACGGGGAGACGATAAGAAAATGCGGCGTCCATTCTTACTTTTACGGGCAGTACGCAAAGCAGGCCGCAAACTTTACGCAGGAGGAGCTGAAAGGCATTATCTGCCATCTTCACCGCATCGATATGAGGATAAGGACAAGCGGGATGAACGACTGGATGCTCCTGGAAGAGGAGCTTATCCCCTACATTTGCGGGAATAAAGCCGCGTAGCCTAAGTTGCAATAATATTCCAATTACAACGCCAAATTCTCAACGGGTAAATTCGCCACGGCGTCGATTGAAAGAAAATCCTTAAAGCATTCGCCGTCCGGGTTTTCTTTAAACAGGTAGTATCCCGCGCTTGCGATCATGGCGGCGTTGTCGGTGCAGTAAACCGGTTCGGGCCAGACGGCCGCACAGCCGTTTTTTTCGGTTGCTTCTTTCATCGAATTTCGCAGGTGAGTGTTGCACGCAACGCCCCCCGCGATGACAATTTCCTTTAAGCCCTGCTGTTGGGAAACCGCCATCGTTCTTTTTACCAGAGTATCGGATACGGTTTTCTGGAACGACGCGGCGATATCGGGAACGGAATGGCCGCCGTTAAGTTTGTTTCTTACCGCCGTTTTCAGACCGCTGAACGAAAAGTGGTTCGGCTTCCCCTTTATGTTGGCAATCGGGAATTTGATAGCGTTTTCGTTTCCATCTGCCGCCGCCTTTTCGATTTCCGGCCCGCCGGGAAAGCCCAGCCCCAGCATCTTAGCTACCTTGTCGAACGCCTCTCCCGCCGCGTCGTCGAGGGTGCACGATATTTCACGGACACCGGTCGGCGATTCCACCCTGTAAAGCCCCGTGTGCCCGCCCGAAACCAGGAGGCAGAGGTGCGGATAAACCAACTCGCGGGTGAGTCCCGCCGCCAGCATGTGCCCGTGCAGGTGGTTGACGGCGGCGAAAGGTTTTTGCCGCGCCCACGCCATCGCCTTTGCCGCGGAAAGCCCGACCAGCAACGCCCCCAGAAGACCGGGCCCCCGCGTTGCCGCGAATAGCTCTATATCTTCCAACTCGACCGAGGCGGCCTTTAGCGCTTCTTTTACAACCACGGGCAGGTTTTCCACATGCCGCCGCGACGCAAGCTCCGGCACCACACCGCCGAATGGGGCATGCACATCGTGTTGCGACGCTATGATGTTTGAAACGACTTTCTTGCCGTCCTCGACCACCGACGCGGCAGTTTCGTCGCACGAACTTTCAATTCCAAGGACAAGCATCAGCGCGCCAATTCCGAGGCGTAGACGAACTTAACGCCCTCCGATTTGAAAACCGGTACAAGCTCTTCCAGCGCCCGTATCGTTTCGGGGTGCGGATGGCCTATGGCTATTGCGTGGCCGTTCTTTTTTGCCTTTGCGATTGTGCGCATCAATGCCTTTTTAATGCTGCCTTCATCGAGCTCGTTGTCCAGAAAAATATCGCGCCCGGCGGCTTTGATACCGGCCAGACGGGCCGTTTTAAGGGCGATGCTGTCTGAAGTTGTGAAGCTGTCTATGAAGAATATCCCGGCCTTTTTTATTTCGTCCATTACTACGCGCATCTTGGCTTCGTTTTTCGTAAAGCGCGAACCCATGTGGTTGTTCATTCCGGAAACGCCGGGAGTGTTCTTAATATACCGCCTGACCGCTTCGCGTATCTTCTCGTCATTGAACGACAGCATCAGCGCGTGCGAGCCGGGATCGTTTTCAATGCTGTCTTCGGGTTCCATCGAGAGGTGGAGCATCACCTCGTGCCCCGCCCCGTTTGCGATCCGCGCTATCTCCTTGGAGTGCGGCAGGCCGGGCAGGATGGAAAAAGTTATCGGTATATTAAGCTCTAAGAATTTATTTACGGGCGCCAAGCGGCGGCCCAGATCGTCTATGATGATGGCGACAACGGGTTTTTTTGGGCCTTCCGGAATTTTAACGGCAACGGCGGGAAGGATCGGCGCCTCTTCCATGGACTCTTGGGGCTCTTGCTGTTCGGGTATTTTCTCAGAGGGAGGCTCTTTTTGCTTCTCGGTTTTCTCTTGATGTTCGAGTTCGGTTATGAACCGATCCATTTCCGTTTCTTCAAATGGCTTGTTGTAATATTGGTAAGCGAAATACCCAATGAAAGCCGCGATGATTGCAAGAAAGAGAATTTCGTCAAAGCCCGGCAGAATTTTCCTTTTGGACGGTTTTTTGCGCAGTTTCAGCTGGCCTTTTTCAGTTTGATGGCTTGGAATATCTCCCATGTCTTAAGGACCTCAACGGCGCGCCGCAACTGGTTATCTTTTTCAAGGTCGTATATCTTGCGCCTGTCGGGCAGGTCCTTCTCCTTTTTGGAATCCTTTTCGGGTTTTTTGGTTTCTTCCGGCAGCCCGTTGAAGTTTCTCATAAGTTCCTTTTCGCGAATCGGCTTGATTTCGTCTTCGTCTTTTTTCTTGGGCTTTTCAAACTCTACCTCAATATCCGGCTTTATTCCGATGCCATGAATCATCTTTCCCGAAGGCGTGTAGTACCTGGCCGTTGTAAGGCTTAGCCCCGCCCCGTCCGAAAGCTGCCGTATGGTCTGTACCGACCCTTTTCCGAAGGACTGTGTGCCCACGATAACGGCCCGGTTGAGGTCCTGCAACGCGCCCGCGACAATCTCCGAAGCGGAAGCAGACCCGGCGTTAATCAGCACCACTATCGGAAACTCGGTGTAGCTTCCCGCACCGTGCGACATGAATTTGCTGTTCTGATCATCCGTGCGGCCGCGCGTGGAAACGATGACTTTGCCGCCGCTTAGGAAGAGATCCGACATATCCACGGACTGTTTTAACAACCCTCCGGGATTGTTCCGCAGGTCAAGCACAAGGCCTTTCATCTCCTGTTTCTTGAATTCTCTCAGGGCGGCTTTCGCTTCGCGCGTGGTTGCCTGCGAGAAGCTGAGTATCCGCAGGTATCCTATGCCGTTTTCCATCATCTTGTACTTCACGGGTAATCACCTCCCCCGCCTTAATTTCCCGCCCCGCCCGCAAACACCGCCGCTGGAGCATATACGTCTCCTGCTCCTTCCCCGCTACCCGCTTCTGGCTTGAACCCACCGACCGCTCCAATATACGGGTATCGTACACCAACTTGGCCCAAATATCCG